>NC_014151.1:3900000-4123179 GCF_000092865.1 Cellulomonas flavigena DSM 20109
GCCACGGCCGATCCGCGCACCGGGTACGCGGGGACGGCGGCCGGCGTCCCCCAGCTGGCGGTCGTCCCGAGCGCGTCCCACGACGAGCCGGCGGAGACGGAGCGGGCATGACCCGCCCCGTCCGACCCGGGGGAAAGCCCATCGGTCAGGGACCGAGCACGGGACCGACCCACCGACGCACGTGAAGGAGAGGACACGCTGTCGTTCAAGGAGAAGTCGATGGTGGCGCTGACCGTCGCCGGGTTGGCCACCGGGGCCATGTGGTACGTGCAGCCGCACACGCCCCAGGAGGTCACGGAGCAGCGGCGCCAGCAGCAGGAGTCCGACCTGTCGGACTCGCACGAGCAGGTCACCGACGAGCGGCGCCGGCAGGGCATGGAGGACGGCGAGGCGAAGCGGCGCGACCAGCTGCGCAGCTCCGAGCTCCGACCGCGGCCGGACCTGCCCCGGCTGCGGTTCCGGTGACCGCCGTGTGGTGGTCGAGCCCCGCCGTGGGCGACTGGGTCCGCACGACGCGGACGGAGGCCACGAGCCTCACGGACGTCCTGCAGGGCGGCGGGCTCCCCGCCGGCACGCGCGGCGTCGTCGTGAGCCGGGACGGCCGCTGGGCCCGCGTGCGCGCCGAGGACACGCTCGGCACGGTCGAGGTCACCGTGCCGGCGCACCACCTGCGGGTCACGGCCCGCGGCCGGGGCGAGGAGGCGTTCGCCCGGTCGGCAGGGCTGCGGTCGGCGGTCAGGGTGGGCGCGTTCCTCGCGCTCGCCGCCCCGGTGCTGTGGTTCGTCGTGCAGTACATGTGGATCAACCGTGGCACGGACGGTCTGCTGGTGGCGCTCGTCCTCGCGGCCCTCGACTCGGCCGCCGTGTCCCTCCTCGAGCTCGTCGACGACCCCGTCCGCGCGGTCCTCGCCGCCGGCCTGTTCGCCCTCACGGCACGGGTGGCCTTCGGCCCCCGGAAGGGGGAGCGATGACGTTCGTCGGCACGCGGTCGGGGGCCCTCGCGTCCCCCCGGCAGCTGGGCGAGCTCGCACCGCTCAGCACGGCCCGGCGCCGCCGGTGGCCGTTCGCGCTGCTGCTCGCGGCCGCGCTCCTCGGCGCCGCCGCCTGGTGGGACGCCGCACGACCGCCCACGTCGCTGGCGGAGTCCGCTCTCGTCGGCGCGCGCGGGCCGGCGTGCGTGCGCCTCGTCGTCGCGGAGGACGTGTCGGGGTCGATGAGCGACTTCACCGCGGCCCGCCGCAGCGCGCTCGCCGAGCTGGTCGCGTGGGCGCCGCGCAACCTGCGTGCCGACGACGAGCTCGTGGTGCTCGGTTTCGCCGGGAGCACGGACGTCCCGTGGGGTCCGTGGACCGTCGCGGACCTGCCCGGCGCCCCGGGGCGGACCGGGGGTCCGGCGCTGGCGGGCGGCACGTTGCTCACCCCGGTGACGTCGACCGTGGCCCAGCTGCCGCCGACCTCGTGCGACACGCTTCTCGTGCTGCTCTCGGACGCGCAGCTCGCGGACCTGCCGGCCGCCGAGGCGCAGGGGCTGCGGGTGCTCGCCGACGCCGGCGTCCACGACCTGCGGCTCCTGGTGCCGACGGCCGCGATCGACGTGCCCGGGGAGTGGCTCGATGCGTTCCCCAGCGCCCCGCCGATCGTCGTCGACGGCACGGACGCCGCTGCGACGGGCCTCACGGTCGCGCGCATGCTCGCCCAGGTCACCGACCAGGAGGTGGTGCGCAGGTGATCGCGCCCACCCGCGTGGGTGAAACCTCGCAGATCGTCCCGAACCGGGTGTCGAGCGATGCTAGACACCCCACATGCCGGACGCGTCCCCCCCGCCCACCGTCGTCGTCCCTCCCGAGGTGCTCGCCGACGCCCTCGCCTGGGCCCCGTGGAGGTCGCGGGAGGGCATCGTGACGCGCAAGATGGTCGTCGCCCGGGCCGTGGCCGCGTGCAGGGCGCACGCCGTGCCCCTGGAACCCGTGCCCGAGCGCGGACTCAACGCGATCCTCGACCACCTCGCCGACCTCGCATGGGTGCGGGCGCAGTACCGCGACGACGTGTGCTCGCTGGCGGGGTCCACGGACACGTCGAACCGCAAGATGCTCGCCCGCGAGCACCACACGACGGCGGACGAGCTCCTGGAGCTCACCCTCGAGTGGGGCGTGCCCGTGCTCGTCGCGACCTGGCACGCACGCCGCCTCGCGTGGGACGTGGCCAAGGAGGCGCTCGACGCGGCACCGCCCCCGCTCGCCTCCGCGTGGCGGGAGCTGTTCCGCGACAGCGCCAGCGCGAAGGGCGGGTTCGCGCGGGCCGACGTCACCGCGGCCGCCATCGGCGCGATGCAGGACCGGGCGAGCGCCGAGGCGTTCCGTGCGGCACCGCCCCTCCAGGAGCTCAGCCGCGTGGCCCACGCGTACCGGGCGGACTACCTGGAGCACGAGTTCCTGCCGCGGCTGGCCGTGCCCTCGGACCGCGCGGCGGTCCAGCGCGTCATCAGCGTCGCCCGCACAGCGGCCGGCGACGTCCGCGAGCCGCTGCTGCGACCGCGGGGCCGCTCGCTCGCCGGCCCCGCTCCGCGGGAGGCGCAGCTCGGGCTCTGGGTCGCGGACCGGGCGGCGGAGCTGGAGGAGCTCACGAAGTACGGCGCGCTGTACGCCCGCAGCCAGGGTCTGAGCGTCATCGAGGCGGAGGAGGTCGTCGAGCGGGCGTCCGTGCGGCTGCGCGGCAGCGGAGGCGCGACGACGCTGAGCGGCGAGTGGTGGAAGATCCTGCTGGACGAGCTCCGCCCGTACCGCAGGCGCCCGATCTCGGCCGAGCGGATCGAGGACGAGCTGTGGGAGTCCCCGGAGACGGTCCAGGCGGACGATGCCGCCATCGCGCGCTCCGAGGAGCTGCGGGACCGGATGTACGCGCAGCTCGCGCAGATGGAGGGGGACCCTCTCGCGCGGGAGGCGGCCGAGGTGTGGCTGCGGTCCGCCGAGGAGGTCCTCGAGGACACCGCGCAGCGACCGACGAGGCGCAAGGTCATGCTGCGCGCACGTCAGAAGGTCAGCGAGCACCTCGTCGCCCGCGGCGTCCCGGACGAGCAGGTCGACCAGGTCCTGCGCACCGCCCGGCTCACGCTCGGCACGCTGTACGCCGCGGCGCAGCGCGAGGACGATCCGGCGCCCGCGGGTCGTCCGGACCAGGACCTGTGGGCGGTCGACGACGCGGGCCGACCGTGACGGCGCGCCACCACTCCGGGACGGGCCCGGAAGACCGATCGGGTGCGAGCATCGCGCCGGACGCACGACGACCCGAAGGACATGACGTGGACGATCAGACCAGGCCCGAGCGAGACGGTCTCGCGTGGGTGTGGGACGGCGCGCCTCCCGGCGCCTGGACGGTCACCGTGCCGCTCCCCCGGGGTGCGTCGTACCAGGTGGACCCGGCCGACCCGTGGACCACCGTGGGCTGGGAGATCCCGCCCGGTGTCGACGCGGGCGTCGTCGCGGTGGCGTTCGGCGAGGAGTGGGCAGCCCTGCTGGCGTCCGCACTGACGGCGGGCGGGGACCCGACGGTCCCCCGCCCGCCGCGCGTCGCCGACGGCTGGGCGCGGCTGGCCGTCGTCCGCGCCGTCGCGGGGAACGGCATCGTCACGGTTCACCCCGACCTCGTGGCGCTCGACGAGGCCCTGGCCTGGGCGTGGGCCGGTCAGGACGAGATGGCCCACGCGCGGCTCGCGGACGCCCCGTGCATCCTCGAGGAGCTCCTCGCGGTCGCGCAGGCCGGCCTGCTGCCGGTCGCCTGCGAGGACGACGTGCGTGCCGCGTGGTCGCTGGCGGAGCGGCTGGGCCTGGACACCCCGGGTACCCCCCTGCCCGGTGGCACGGACCTCGCGGCACGCGTCGACACCACCGACGTGGCGGACCTCGCCGCCTCCGCACAGGACGACGCCCGCTCGACGTGGCTGCTCGGGCGCCTCTCCGGGGCCGCCGTCGCCGCCGGGGGCGCCGGTCTCGCGGAGGAGCTGGCCGACGCGGTGCCGGGCGACCACCCGGTGGTCCCCGCGCCGGTGCCGGTACGGCGCCCGACGATCGCCGAGGTCGTCGCGGTGCACGCCCTGCAGCCCGTGCTCGAGCAGGCCGCGGTCGACGGCCTGCCGCCGGACGACGCCCACCCCGACGGCCCCCGGGGCGGGCGCCCCGGTGGTCTGGACGGCGCGAGCGTCGACGAGGTGCGAGCCGCGCTCGCCGTGTACCGCGAGCGGGGCGTGGCGCGTCGCGTCGCCGAGCTGGAGGCGTGGCTCGCGCAGCGCGAGCCGGACCTGACGGCCGAGCTCGCGGACCTCGTCGACGCCGACCTGGTGCTCATGGTGTGGGGCTTCGAGCTGCGCCTCGAGGGTGCGACCGCGCACCGCGGGACGGACCTCGCCGCGGGGCCCGTCCGCCTGCCGCTGGAGTCCGAGGCCCTGTTCCACGAGCTGCTGGGCCGTGCCCGGGTGGAGACCGACGGCTGGCCGGCACTGACACTGGCGCTCGACGGGCAGCACCTCACCGTCGATCTGTGGCTCCCGGCCGAGCCCGCGCGTCCGGTCGCCGCGGCACGCGTCGTCGTGCCCACGTCGTCCGGCGCGGTCGAGGTCGCGCTGACCGGGGTCGACGAGCTGCAGGCCACGGGTGCCGTGGACCTCGCGCCCGGCGCCGTGCTGACCACCGGCGCGGTCGAGGTCGTGGGGGTGCGTCATGCCGGCTGAGCCGCCCGCGTCCCCAGCCGACGGCCTCGGAGAGGGCCTCGACGCCTGGCGCCGCTTCATCGACACCGCCGTCGCCGCGGACGACCCGGACACCACGCCCTTCGTGCTGGCGTCGGCCGCCGCAGCGCTCGTGTCACCGTCGTTCCTTCCCAAGGACGCACCGAGGCCGGGCCTCCCCGAAGGTGATCCGAACACGGCGCTGCTGCGTCGCATCGGTGCGGAGCTGCTGGGATGGTCCGGACGCACGGACGGGACGCTCGGCGCCACCTGGCGCGTGCTGGGGCTGGCGCTGGCCACACGCCATCCGAAGGAGGGCCGAGGGCCGGTCGATGAGCTCGCCCAGCGGGTCCGCGAGGTGCAGGAGGCCGCCGACACGGCCGCGGGGATCGACCCCACCCTGCACGCCTGGGCGCTCATCGCGCTGGCCGCGATGCACCGCAACGCCCACGGTCTCGAGGCTGCCCTGGAGGCGGCCGAGCACGCGCTCGCGGTCGCCCGCACTCACCGCTCCCAGGACGACACCCCGATCCCGGTGCTCGTCGAGGCGACGGGAGGCGCCGCGTGGATCCCCGGGCACCGCGCCGTCCAGATCATGCTCGAGTCACGGGCCCTGGCCCGGGTCGCCATCGCACGGCACATGCAGCGCGACTACGCAGGAGCAGCTGCGGCTCGTGACGAGCAGATCGACGTCACGGCGACCGTCCGCGACCAGTACCCGTCGCTGTACGCGAGCGCGCTGTCCCTGCGCTCCGAGACGGCCCTCCACCTCGGCGACCTCCCCACGGCCCTGCGCCGTGCCGACGAGCTCGCCGCCTGGGCGCAGGAGTGCACCGACACGACCACCCGACGGACGCACCTGCGCCGGGCGTCCGAGCTCGCGCTCTTCCTGGACGACTGGGACCGGGCACGCGAGCTGCGTCTGGAGCGCCTGCGCCTGTGCCTCGAGCGGGTCCTGGACCCGGTACCGGAGCTCGAGCCCGCGTCCGTGCACGCCGAGCTGCCGGCGCTGGTGCGGCGCGGGCGCCGGGCGGCGCTGACGGCGATCGGCAACGACGCCTACGAGCTGGCGCGGCTGGCGCTGAGCTCGGGCGCGGCCGAGCACGACCCCACGGTGCGCGCCGTGGCCCGCGCCTGGCTCGACGTCGCGGACGACGCCTGGGAGGACATCGCGCTCAACGGCGCCGTCGCCGTCCGGTACCGCCGACTCGAGGCCGACGCCCTCGACGGCGCCCTGCCCCCGCTCGAGGTGGGACGGGGCATGGTCGAGTGCAGCCGGAGCTGGCGGCGTGTCGCCGGCAAGCGCCGTTCGGCGGTGCGCGCCGCCCGGCTGGGCGCTCCCGGTGACCCCGAGGTCCTCGCCCGGCTCGAGGAGCTCGCGGTCGACGCCCCCACGCTGGACCTCGCGCGCATCGACCGCGGCATCGCGCGGTGGCACCTGCGCGCCGCGGACGAGCTGACGGGGGACGCGCGCGTGCAGGCGCTCGTCGCGGCTCGTCGCCACGCGGCGTCGTCCGCCGCCGGGCTCGTCCTGCGCCGCCCCGACGGCACGGTGCTCGACCTCGATCCCGAGGCC
This sequence comes from Cellulomonas flavigena DSM 20109, assembly GCF_000092865.1. GTDB lineage: Bacteria > Actinomycetota > Actinomycetes > Actinomycetales > Cellulomonadaceae > Cellulomonas > Cellulomonas flavigena. Next base: position 3,906,297 of record NC_014151.1, read on the forward strand.
CGCATCGACGCGCTCCAGCTCCAGGTCGACACGACGGTGGCGCTGCGGGAGGCGGGCGCCGTCGTCGACGGCACGGACGAGACCGCCGAGCTCGCGCTGCGCGTGGCGACCCTGCCGGCTGTCGCCCAGCGCTTCGCCGCCTCGGGGAGCCGCACGCGGCGCCTCGCGCTCGAGCGCCGCTACCGCGACTGGCTCCGCGACACGATCGTCCTGGCGGCGCGGCTGCAGGACGGCGACGCGGTCGACCAGGTCGCGGAGGTCCTGCGGCGCGACCTCGTCGGGACGATCCTCTACGGCCTCACGCAGGACGAGATGGCGCCCGGACAGATCGCCGAGCTCGCGCGCGAGCTGACCGCGACGCTCAACGCGACCGTCGAGGACCTCGACGCGGCTGACGACCCGTCCCCTGGCGACCCCTCGACCGGCCACCGCGCCGTGACGCTCGACGAGCAGCTCGACAAGACGCTCGACGTCATGGGGCAGGTGCTCGGCCCGGTCGCCCGCACCCTGTTCGACCCCCGCACGGTCGGCGACCACACGGTGGCGGGTGCGCTGGACAGCGCCTACGGCACCCGCCGTGCGGCGGTCCTGTCGCTGGTGCTGCTGCCGTCGGACGAGCCGCAGCTGGTCCGCCACCTGGCCTGGCGCGCCGAGGACGACGGCCCGGTGGCGGAGCACCTCGACGTGGTGCCCGCGCCCCGCTGGCTCGCGGGGTTCGAGGTGGGCCACGAGCCGGAGCGGTTCTTCGCGCGCCTGACGAGCCTCCCGCGGACCGTGCTGCCCGACCACCTCGCCGGTCTGCTCGCGACGACGGACGCCGAGCACCCGCTGCCACTGACGGTCGTGCCGACCGGGCTGCTCGGCGTGCCCTTCGCGGCCCTCGTGTCGGGCGGACGCCTCGTCCTGGAGACGGCGTCGGTCGCCGCGGCGCAGTCACTGCAGGCGGTCCGCACGCTCGCCGGCCTCACCACGCCCGACGCCGAGGGCGCACCCCCGTGGGACGTGGCCGTCTACGACCTCGTCACGCTCAAGCACACCGAGGAGGAGCGGGCGGCGCTGATCGCGCAGCGGCCCAGCACCCACGAGCCGCGGACGCTCGCGGAGATGCGGGCCGCCCTGGCCGACCCTGCGCGCCGGGGGGCGATCGGCATCCTCGCGCTCGCGGTGCACGGCACGCGCGGCGCGGACGGCTGGGCCCAGGTGAAGGTCCTCCCCAGCGGCGAGCTGCTGACGACGGGCCACGTGCTGCAGTGGTACCTGCCGCGGCTGGTCGTCGGGGCGTCGTGCAACACCGACATCCGGTCCGACGCGGGCGGCGAGCTCGGGGGCTTCCCGCTCGCGTTCCAGCTGCGCGGTGCCGCGACGATCGTCGGCAGCCTGCACTACGTCGAGGACGCCGCGACGGCCGAGATCATGGCGGTGTTCTACGCCGCCGTCGGCGCGGGCATGGGCACGGCGGACGCGCTGCGGCACGCGCAGCTGACGTGGGTGAACCGGGACCGCGCGGCGCGGCTGGCCGACAAGTCACGGTGGGCGTACCTGCTCTGCTACGGGCTGCCGGGCTGAGGCGGGCCGGGGGAAAGGCCATGTGTCATCACCCCACGACCCGGGAGGCCCTGATGACCACCACCGATCTCCTCACCGCACCGCCCGCACGCCGCGGCCGCGCTCTGCACCTGGTCGACCTGCAGAACCTCGTGGGGAGCGGTTCCCCCACCCTGCAGGAGGCCAAGGCGACGTGGGCGGCGTACCGCGCACTCGTCCAGCCCGGCGACCTGGCCGTCGTCGCCTGCTCGCACCACGCCGCACCGGCAGTGTGGTTCGCCGTCGGGACGGAGGCGCGCCTGCTCGTGCGCAGCGGCGCGGGGGGCGCCGACGTCGCCCTCGTGGACGACGTGGACCTCGGCCACCTCGTGGCCCGGTTCACGTGGCTCGTCGTCGCGTCGGGCGACCACGCGTTCGTGCCCCTCGTCGAGACGGTCCGGCGCGCCGGCGTCCGGACCTGGCAGGTGACGGGAGCGGGCAGGCCGGCGCACGCCCTGCTCCGCACCGCCCAGGTCCGCTCGCGGTTGCGCGCGACGACGGCAGCGAACCTGGCGCTCGCGGCGTGAGCGACCTGTCCGACCTCCGGTCCGGTGCCGGCACGCCCGGCACCGGACCCGTCGTCCTGCCCCTCGCGGCGGGCCGCCTGCACCTGCGGGCGCAGGCCCCCACCGTCGACCCGGAGCTCCAGGGCGTCGCGACGACGATCGTCGGTCACGTGCTCGGGCCGGCCGCGGCACCGTGCGTGGCGCTGGTCGGGGACTCCCTGGAGCTCGACGTGCTCGCGTCCGCGCTGGCCGCCGCGCTCGGGCGACTGCCCGAGACCCACCCGCGGGTGCCGTGGGGCGTGCTCGCGACGAGCGCCGGCCAGAAGGAGGCCACCACCGTCCAGCAGGTCGTCGCGGACGCCGGCGGTGCCGTCGTCGTCTGCTACGACCTGCACCGCGGCGACTTCCAGGTGGCGGACGTGCTGCGGGAGACCTGCGAGCGCCACGGGGCCGGTCTCGTGCTCGTCGAGACGTCGACGGGCTGGTCGACGGTCGTCGGGGCGGAGCTGCACCAGCTCCTCCCCGTCGAGACGGCGGTGGTGCGGGTGCCCGGCGCGACCGGCGGGTCGGCCCTGGAGCGGGCCCTGGGTGACTACGCCCGCCGGCTCGCGGAGTTCCACGGCGTGCCGGTACCCGACGCGGTGGTGCGCGCGGCCGCCGACCACCGCAGCAGCCTGCCGGAGCCGCCGGTACGTCTGCTGCCGGGCCGGCACCTCGACCGCCTGCTGGCCGGCCGGGCCCGCCTGCGGTACTGGGTCGCGCAGCAGGTCGTCGGCGCGTCACGGGACCGTCCGGCGCACGTCGACGACCTGACGGAGCGGCTGCGCACGGTCGTCGTGGGGCAGGACGCCGCCGTCACCGCGGTGTCCCGCCACGTCCGACTGGGCCTGGCCGGGCTGCGGCTGCGCGCGGACCGCCCCAGCACGGCGGTCCTGCTCACGGGTTCCACGGGGACCGGCAAGACGCTGCTCGCGACGACCCTGGCGCAGACGCTGCACGTCCCCCTGCTGCGCGTGGACCTCGCGGCGTACACGGAGCCGCACCAGATCGCGACGCTGCTGGGCAGCCCGCCGGGGTACGTCGGCAGCCGGGACCAGGAGAACTGGCTGACGACGCGGATCGCGGCGAACTCAGGCGCGGTGCTGCTGCTCGACGAGCTCGACAAGGCGACGCCCGCCCTGTGGGCGCCGCTGCTCATGGAGCTGCTGGGGGCCGGGACGCTCACCGACCAGCAGGGCCGCACGGTCGACTGCCGGCACCTGCACGTGCTGCTCACCGCCAACACGGGCGCGCGGGACCTCACCCGGGCGCCGGCCGGCTTCGGGCAGCGGACGGCCGCCGACGACACCGACCGGGCGGTGGCGACCGTGCGGGCCCTGCTGCCCGACGAGCTGTTCAACCGTCTCGACGAGGTCGTCGTGCTGCGGCCGATCGACGGGCCCACCGCCGCGCGGCTGCTCGACACGGCGTGGGTCGAGCTCGTGGCCCGGCTCGCACCGCTGGGCTACCGCGTCCGGGCCACCGAGGCCGCGCGCCGCCAGCTCGTGACGCTGTCGGTGCGCCCGGAGGACGGCGCCCGCCGCCTGCACCGCACGCTGGAGCGGCTGGTCCTCGGCCCGGTGGTCGACGCACCGCCCGGCGACTACGTCGTGGTCCGCGCCGGTGGTGGCGTGCGGGTGCGGCGCGACACCGCGGCCGACGCGCGTCGGCCGCGCTAGGCCCCCACGTCGCCCACCGCGAGGGGCCGGCCCAGCCCCACCACACCCAGCTCGACGCGCGCGATCCCGTCCACCGGCAGCGCCGACGACGCCTGCAGGCCCGACGCGGTCCGCTCCCCCGTGCTCGTCCACGTCGCCACCACCGAGCGCTCCCCGTCGGCGCCGACGAGCACGAGCTCGTACACCCCCTCCGGCAGCACCGCGGCCTCGTACGCGCAGCTCCAGTCGAGGCGCGTCCCCCAGCGCGCGGGCGCGATCGTCACGTCGGCGCTCACACCCGACCCGCCCACGGGTGCGAGCGCCACGGTGCGCGCGTCGGCCGCCACGACGGCGGGAGGCGCACCCAGGCCGCCCGTCACCGCGGCGCCGGCGACGCCCGCCAGCACGACGAGCGCGGCCGCGGCACCCGCGAGCGCGAGACGCCGCCGCGCCCGCCGCCGGCGGACCTCCTGCGCGAGGGACGCGAGCGGGACGACGTCGGCAGGCGGGGCGTCGGCGGGCGGGGTGTCGGACGGGCCGACGGCGCGCACGTGCGGCACGCGACCCCGGTCGCGACCCGGGCCGGGGCCGGTGGCGCCGGGCGCCTGCCCCGACGCGTCCTCCGAGGCCACCGCGTCCTGCGCCGGCACCTGCCCCAGCAGCCCGGGCAGCCCGGCGAGCTCCCCGACGGCGGTCCGGCACGCGTCGCACGTCGCCAGGTGCGCCTCGTAGTCCCGCCGCTCGCCGGGAGGCAGCGCGCCCAGCACGTACGCGGCGTCCCACTCGCGGTACGGGTCGGTGCTCATGACGTCACTCCCCTCTCCTGCAGCGCCAGGCGCAGCGCGCGCAGCGCGTAGTGCAGCCGCGACTTCACGGTGCCGGGCGCGACGTCGAGCTCCGCGGCGAGCTCGGCGACCGACCGCCGCCGGTAGTACGCGCCGACGACGTCCGCGCGGTGGTCGGGCGTCAGGGCCGCGAGCGCGTCGGCGACGAGCCACCGGTCGAGCACGGCCTGCGTGCCGTCGTCGCCGGGGGTGTCCGGGGGCGCGTCGGACGGGGTCTCGTGGCGGCGGTGGGCGCTGCGCGCGTCGTCGACGACGAGGTTGCGGGCGACCGTGAAGAGCCACGCCCGCACCGACGGCTCGGGGCGGGTCAGCACCTCGGGATGACGCCACGCGCGCAGCAGGGTCTCCTGCACGACGTCGGGGGCGCGGGCCGGGTCGGTGAGGCGCACGACGTAGCGGTGCAGCACGGCGGCGTGCGTCGCGTGCGTGGCGCGCAGCAGCGCGTCGGCGTCGTCCACCGGCCCCACCTCCGTCCGACCTCGCGCCCGGCCCGCGTCAGGACGCCGTCAGCCGCAGGTCGAACTCGACGAACCCGTCCTCCTCGACCGTGACGAACCCCAGCGACGGCGCCGTGACGCCGAACTCGGTGAACGTGATCGGGGCGGACCCCACCACCTGCACGGTGTCACCGTCGGCCGCGACCTGCGCGTCGACCGTGACCTCACGCGTGACGTCGCGGATCGTCAGGTCGCCCGTGAGCTGCACGTCGGCGCCGTCGATGTCGGCCGGCTCGGTGAGCGTGAACGTGCCGGTCGGGAACCGCCGCACCTCGATCGCCTGGTCGCGGAAGTACCCGTCCCGCGGCGGCTGGTCGGTGGCGATGCTCGCCATGTCGACCTCGACGGTCGCGGCCGTCAGCTCACCGTCCGCGACGGTGACCTCGCCGGTCACCTGCTCGGTGCGGCCCGTGACGGTGACGTCCTGACCGCGCAGCACCTCCTCGACGCGGTACCCGGCGAACGACCCGTCGGTCACCGTCCACGTGCCGTCCTGCGCCTCGACGGCCTCCCCTGCCGCACCGGTCGCGGCGTCGATCGTCGGCGCCGCGTCCGCCTGGTCGTTGGCCCAGTCCGCGTACAGCCCGGGACCGACGACGAGCGCCACCGCCCCCAGCACCACGACGACCCCGAGACCGACCCAGACCTTCGTCCGTCCGCTCATCACTCACCCCTCACCCGCTGCGACCCGGCCGTCGGGCCCCTCGTGGGGTGAGACGAGACGGAGCGGCGTCCGGTTCAACGGCACCCTACGGCGGCCAGGACGGTCCCTGATCACTGAGCGTCGGCATGATGGGAGGTTGTCCATCTGCATGACAGAGACCCGCCCATCGGCATGATGGAAAGCCGTCCATCTGCATGACAGGAAGCCGGCCAGTTGTTGGGTCACGCGTGTGACCTGGGCACCGCCTCGTCGACAAGGTGGTGGTGACGACCGGCCCGTTCGCCTACCGGCGTCCTGACGGCGTCGCCGTCGTCCCGCTCGCACTGCTCGGTCGCTGAGCCACGGCCCGCTGCATCAGCACCACCTCGAACCCCGGGCGGCCGGTGACGTCGACGGCCTCGAAACCCCACGAGCGGTAGAGGTCGTCGAGGTGCGGGTTGGACGCGCGGTGGTCGAGCCGCAGCCACGTCGCACCGGCGTCGCGCGCCCGCTGCCCGGCCCACTCGACGAGCGCACGGCCCAGCCCGGTGCCGGTCGCGCGCCGCGCGACCATCAGCCCGTGCACGTACAGCGCGGGGGTGTCGTCGTCACCCCAGTACTCCGGGTCGGAGGGGATGACGCGGAGGCTGCCGCGCACGCCCGCGTCGTCGCGGACCACCCACCAGTCGCCGGCGGCGACCTGCGCGGCGATGCGCTCGAGCGGTACGGACCCGACGGGCCACTGGTCGATGCCGCGTGCGGCCATCCACTCCTCGAGCGAGCGCCGCAGCGCGTGGATCGCCGGCACGTCGTCGGGTGTGGCGTGCTCGGGGTGGACGTTCACGGCGTCGACGCTACCGGGCGTCGCGCCCCCGTCCACCCCGTCCGACCGTGGAGGGACGGGGCAGCGGCGCGGACCGTGCGACGGGTGGAGGTGCGGGGGCGCCCGGGCCCGTACCGTCGTGCCGCCGGCGCCCGGCCGGCCACGGGAGGAGAGACGTGCCCACCTGGTTCGAGGCGCTCGCGCGCCAGACGCCGAACGCCGGTGCCGGTCTGCTGGTCACCGCGGTGGTGGCGCTCGCCGTGGCCCGCCCGCTGGGCCGCCGGCTGGCGCTGCCCGCGGTGGGCGTCGCCGCGTGGGTCGCTGCGCTCGGGCTCGTCGCCTCGCTCACCCTCACGCCCCGCTCGACCTGGGCCGCGGTGACCGAGCGCGTCTGCACGCTCGACACGTGGACGCCGCTGGGCCTCGACAGCGTGCTGGCGCTCGACCAGCGCGCGGCCAACGCGGTGATGCTCGTGCCGCTCGCGGTGCTGTCCGCACTGCCGCGCGAGCGGCGGCGGCTGGTGGGGGCGCTGACGGTCGCGGCAGTGCTGCCGCTCGTCGTCGAGGCCGTGCAGTACGCGCTGCCCGGGCTGGGACGCATCTGCCACTCGGAGGACCTCGTCGACAACCTCGCGGGGGTCGCGGTGGGGGCGGTCGTCGGGCTGGCCGCGCGGTGGGCGCTCTCGCGACGTGCGCGAGGTCACGAGCGCGATGCCGCGGCCACCTCGGTCGCCGCACCGCGACCGGCCGGCCCTGCACCGCGCCCGAACAGGTGACATTTGAGGCATATCGCCTCGCCGCGGGGCGCTGACCTGCTTCGATCAGGTCCCCACCAACCTGGGTGGGCCTTCCCCCGGAGATCTCCGTGCGCCTACGACGCCTCGTCCCTGTCACCCTCCTCGCCGTCGCGCTGGCCGCGACACCCGCCGCCGCCGCCCCGCCGGCCGCCGACGGCGCCGGTCCCGGTCACGGCAAGCGTGCGCTCGCCGAGCTGGGCCTGCCCCAGCCGGGCGCACCCGAGCGCGCCGTCGAGAACTACACCCTCATCGAGGCCGAGCTGCTCCTGCCGCACCCGGAGGAGTGGGGCGGCGCCTACGTCGACGGGAACAAGCTGGTCGTCAACACCGTGACGCGCTCCGTGCAGGAGGCCCGCGCCGAGCTGCACCGCATCGGCGTGCGCGGCGCGGTCGAGATCCGACAGGTCGACACGTCGATGGTCGCCCTCGAGGCCGCGTCGCAGGCCGTGCTGTCCGACGGCGTCGTGTCGCAGGCCGTCGCGAGCGTCGGTCCGGACTACAGCCGGTCGCGCGTCGTGGTCGGCATGCGGTCGGACGTCGACACCACGGTGGCCGAGGCCCGGCTCGACGACGTCGTCGCCGAGCTCGCCGCGGCGGACCCGGAGGGCACGGTCATCCCGCTCGACGCCTACGACGGCGGCGCACCGGTCGAGACCGGCCGCTACTACGACACCTCCCCGTTCTACGGCGGCAACAACGTGCGCTTCAGCAGCACGAACGGCGCCAACGGCTGCTCGACCGGCTTCGCGTGGGTCGCCAGCTCGGTGACCTACCTGGTGACGGCCTCGCACTGCGCCCGCTCGACGACCGGCAGCCGCAACACCGTGAGCCGCTACCTGTCCAGCGGGGGCACGTCGACCATCGGCACCGTCACGTGGACGTCGGGCGGGACCAGCGGGACGACGTCGGGGCGCCGCGGCGACCTGGCGATGGTGAAGCTGAGCTCGGGCCTGAGCGCCTCCGCCCGGGTCTTCACCGGGACGTACAACACGTCGACGTCCGTCGTGGTCAAGGGCCGCCAGTCGCTCCCGCAGGGGTGGAAGGGCTCGAACCTGCGCTCCTCCGGCTCCGGCCCGTACTACGGCAACGGTGACGGTGAGATCAACCCGGACTGGGTGTCGCTCGTGAACCAGACCATCAAGTACAGCAACGGGCAGACGTACAACGGCCTGTCGTTCGCCGAGCACGTGTCGAGCTGCTTCGGCGGCGGGGACTCGGGCGGCGCCATGTACGTCACCGTCAGCGGCGGCGCCAACGGCGTCGGCATCATCAGCGGGACCAACAACCAGGGCGCCGGCCTGACGAACTGCCGCAACTACTTCACGCCGCTGAGCTTCGTCGCCGCCGACTTCGGCGGCGCCATCAAGGCCGGCTGACGTGACCCCGGGGCGCCGCCGGCGCGTGCTGCTGTGGTCGATCGTCGTGCCCCTCGTGATCGTCCTCGGCTACCTGCTGTGGCAGGTCGTGTACGTCGCCACACGCCAGGACACGGTCGTCTGACGAGCTGACCGGAGCCGCGCCGTGACGTCCGCGGCGCGGCACCGGCGGCCGCCACGGCAACCCCGGGCGGGCGCGTCGGCGACGTGCGGGACGTCACGCGGGACCCCCGGCGGACAACACGCAGGTCGCGGCGCTGCACGGGCCCTAGGTCCTGCGCCCGTTTCGTCCGTGTGCCTAGCCTGGCCGGGCCTGCAGGGGCAGGTGAGGTGCGACACGAAGGGGGCACCATGCTGTCCACCCGTTCTCGCGCGGTCGTCGAGGCCACGCTCCCCACCGTCGGGGCCCACATCGAGCAGATCGCCACGCGCTTCTACGACCACATGTTCACCGAGCGTCCCGAGCTGCTCGACGGGCTGTTCAACCGCGGCAACCAGGCGTCGGGCACGCAGCGGCTCGCGCTCGCCGGCTCGATCGCGCACTTCGCGCAGGCGCTGGTCGCGACGCCCGAGCAGCTGCCCGAGCGGCTGCTGTCCCGCGTCGCCCACAAGCACGCGTCGCTCGGCCTGCGCGCCGACCAGTACGGGATCGTCCACGAGCACCTCATGTGGGCGATCGTCGACGTGCTCGGCGACGCCGTGACGCCCGAGGTCGCGGCCGCCTGGGACGAGGTCTACTGGCTGATGGCGTACGCGCTGATCCACCAGGAGCGCGGCCTGTACAGCGCGCGCGGCGTGACGCCGGAGACGGTGTGGCGCGAGTGGGAGGTCGTCGAGCGGCGCGACGAGACGGCGGACGTCGTGACGTTCGTCGTGCGGCGCGCGGACCGGCGCTCGGTGCGCACGTCGCTGCCCGGGCAGTACGTGTCGGTGCTGGTCACGCTGCCCGACGGCACGCGCCAGCCCCGGCAGTACAGCCTGACGCGCGCCGACGACGGCGAGCACCGGCAGCTCTCCGTCAAGCGCGTGCGCGGTGGCGACACCCCCGACGGCGAGGTGTCGAACCTGCTGTGCGACACCGTGCAGGTCGGCGACCGCCTCACGCTGTCGGTGCCGTTCGGCGACGCGGTGCTCGACGAGTCCGGGCGGCCCGTGGTGCTCGTGAGCGCGGGCATCGGCATCACGCCGATGGCCGGGATGCTGTCCCACCTGGTCGCCGCCGGCTCCGACCTGTCCGTGACCCTGCTGCACGCCGACCTCGACGAGGCGTCGTTCGCGCTGCGGCACCAGGTGCTCGCCGACGTCCGCGCCCTGCCGGGCGGGCGCGCGTACGCCTGGTACGAGCGCGGCGAGGGCGACGGGCTCGGCCTCGACGGCGTGTTCCCCGGGTGGCTCGACGTCGACGCGGTGGAGCTGCCGGCCGGTGCGACGTACCACCTGTGCGGCCCGATCCCGTTCATGCGGGCCGTCCGCGAGCAGCTGCTGACCCGCGGGGTGCCCGCGCGGGACGTGCAGTACGAGGTCTTCGGCCCCGACCTGTGGCAGGCGGACGCGGCGACGGAGGCGTCGCCGGACGCCGTGGCGGCGCACGCGCACGCCTGACCCGCGAGGCCGTGAAGCGTTCGGGACGCCAGGCGTCTCGAACGCTTCACGGCCTCGGTGTCGTCAGCCCAGGTGCTCCGCGAGGAAGCCGTCGACCAGCGCGTGGTACGCGTCCGGCTGGTCGCGGCGCACGCAGTGCCCGGCGCCGGGGACGACGGCGGTCCGCACGAGCGGGTTGTCGAAGCCGTCGGCCCGCGGGGCCATGGGGGCGTCGGGCGGCAGGACGAGCAGCGTCGGCACGGTCAGCGCGCCGAACGACTCCTCCCAGGCCGCGTCACCCAGGAACAGCCCGTGCTGCAGGTACTCCTGGTCGACGTCGCCACGCGTGGCCGCCCACGCCTGGATCTCGGTCTCGCTCCACGGTGTCTCGCGGCGCATGCGGGCGATCTCGGCCTCTCGGTCCTCGATCACGAGGCGCGTCTGCCCCAGCAGACCCGCGACGAAGTCCGGCTCCGGTGCGCGTCGACCGGTCGGGCGGGCGGGGTCCTCGACGACGAGCGCGCGGACCTTCTCGGGGCGCACGAGCGCCGTCCGCAGGGCCGTCACGCCTCCCAGCGAGTGCCCGACCAGCGCCACGGGACCCGGCAGCGCGTCGAGCAGCGCGACGACGTCGGCCACCAGCACCTCCGGCGCATACGCCATCTGCGCGGGCGTGAACCGCGGCGACGAGCCGTGCCCGCGCAGGTCGGGCGCGTGGACGTCGTACCGGTCGCCCCAGTGCGTCAGCAGGTCCGGCCACGTGGTGCCCGAGTCCGTGACGCCGTGCAGCAGCACGACCGTCGGCGCGTCCGGGTCACCGGAGCGGTGGACCGTCAACGCGTCCGTCGGGCGCGCGTCGGCCGGCAGGTCCGCGACGGCGCCCGCCGTCCCCGGCGGGGCCCAGCTCGTCCACGTCGTCCCGGCCACGCCCGACCCCTCCTCCGTCACGCCCGTCCCCTCGCCGCTCACGCGCCCAGCTCCAGCCGCACGGTGGTGTACGACCGCGCCGGCAGGTCGACCTCGAGGCCGCGCGAGTGCGGGCGGACCCCGTCGTGCGCGACGGGCGCGACCGCGTCGGGGGCGTCGGGCGTGTTGTGCGTCTGGATCGTCGGCGCCGTCAGCACGCGCGCCGAGAACCCGGTGACCTCACGGCCGCGCAGGTCGAGCACGACCGTCGTCGGGGCGTCCGCGTCGAGGTTCGACAGCGACACCAGCGCCGCGTCGTCCTTGGTCGACGCGGACATCGACAGCAGCGGCACGTCCGCGCCCTCGACCGCGCGCGTCGGCACCTCGCCCTTGACGTGCACGGCCAGCGACGACGCGTCGTGGTGGCCGGTGTTCATCTCGAACACGTGGTAGGTCGGCGTCAGCACCAGGGCGCCGGTGTCGGGGTCCGTGAGGATCATCGCCTGCAGCACGTTGACCGTCTGCGCGATGTTCGCCATGGAGATCCGGCGGGCGTACCGGTGGAAGACGTCGAAGTGCGTGCTCGCGACGAGCGCGTCGCGCAGCGTGTTCTGCTGGTACAGGAAGCCGGGGTTGGTGCCCTCCTCGACGTCCCACCACGTGCCCCACTCGTCGACGACGAGCCCGATGCGGTGGTCCGGGTCGTACGCGTCCATGACGTTGGCGTGCCCGCGGACGATCTCCTCGATCTTCCGGGCCCGGCGCATCGTGGCGTACCAGTCGTCGGTGTCGAACTGGGTCGCGTGGCCCTTCGACCCGACCCAGCCGCCGGTCATCGTGTAGTAGTGCAGCGAGATGCCCTGGAAGAAGCCGCGCGGGTCGCACCCGCAGCCGAGCTTCTGCGAGACCTTCATCAACGCCTCGGTCCAGTGGTAGTCGTCCGCGTTGGCGCCGGCCGCGATCTTGTACACGGTGTTGCCGCCGTGGTTGCGCACGTACGTCGCGTACTGCCGAGCCAGGTCCGCGTAGTGCTCGGCCGTCATGTTGCCCCCGCAGCCCCACGGCTCGTTGCCGATGCCGAAGTACGGCACCTGCCACGGCTCGTCGCGGCCGTTCGCGCGGCGCAGCGCGGCCATCGGGGAGTCGTCCGCGCGGGTCAGGTACTCGACCCACTCGCTCATCTCGCGCACCGTGCCGGAGCCGACGTTGCCGTTGACGTACGGCTCGGCGCCGAGCATCTCGCACAGGTCCATGAACTCGTGCGTGCCGAAGGAGTTGTCCTCCACCACGTCGCCCCAGTGCGAGTTGACCATGCGGGGGCGCTGGTCACGCGGGCCGACGCCGTCGCGCCAGTGGTAGTCGTCCGCGAAGCAGCCACCGGGCCAGCGCAGGTTCGGGATGCGCAGCGCCCGCAGCGCCTCGACGACGTCGGTGCGGATGCCCCGCACGTTCGGGACGTCGGAGTCCTCGCCCACCCAGAAGCCGCCGTAGATGCACCGGCCGAGGTGCTCGGCGAAGTGCCCGTAGACGTGGCGGCTGATGGTCGGCCCGGGGAGGTCGAGGTCGATGACGGCAGTCAGGGAGGACACGGGCGGTCCCTTCGTGGGTCGGTACCGGGGGCGACGGGCCGGGGACGGGCGCGACGCTCTCGCAGACGGGGGTGACGCTGCTGCTGTGACAGGGCGCAGCCTCGACGATGAGGCCGTGTTTATCGTTACATGCAACGCACCCCGACCTTCGGGCACGGAATCCGGAATGTCAAGCACGAACCTGCGCCGCGCGGGGCCGCACGTCCGTAGGGTGAGCGTCATGCCCACACTGAAGGACGTCGCAAAGGCCTCCGGCGTCTCGGTCATGACGGTGTCGAACGTCGTCAACGGCCGCCCGCGCGTGAGCGAGGCGACACGCCAGCGCGTCCTCGCGGCCGTCGAGGAGCTGGGCTACCAGGTCAACCTCACCGCTCGCAGCCTGCGCGCCGGCCGCAGCGGCACCATCGCGCTGTCCATCCCGCGGGTCGACCACCCGTACTTCGCCGAGCTCGCCGCCGCGGTCACCGACGCGCTGCAGGCGTCCGGCCGCCACCTCGTCGTCGAGCAGACGGGCGCCAGCCGCGAGGGCGAGCTGAGCGCGCTCTCGCAGGCGCGGCTGCAGATGTACGACGGCGTGCTGCTGTCCGTCGTCGGGCTCAAGGAGTCCGAGGTAGCGCGCCTGCACAGCGACATGCCGCTCGTGCTCCTCGGCGAGAAGCCCATGCCGCTCGAGCGGGACCACGTCATGCTCGGCAACCGCGAGGGCGCCCGCCTGGCCACCGCCCACCTCATCGAGCGCGGGGCCCGCCGCGTGGCGATCGTCGGCGGGACGCCGAAGAGCGGCAACCGCGGCATGGTCGGCATGCGCACCGCCGGCTGGCGGGACGCGCATGCCGAGGTCGGGCTCGTGCCCGACGAGCGGCTGATCCTGCCGCCCGACCACTTCGCCATGGCCGAGAGCCGCGCGACGGCCCGCGCAGCCGTCGACGCGGGGCTGGACTTCGACGGCGTCTTCGCCGTCACCGACCAGGTCGCGATCGGCGTCATCGCCGGCCTGCACGACCGCGGGCTGCGCGTGCCCGACGACGTCCAGGTGGTCGGGTTCGACGACCTCGACGTCAGCGAGCACCTCGTCCCGGGACTCACGACGATCGACCCCCGCGTCGACCTCGTCGTCGCGGAGTCGCTGCGGCTCCTCGAGGGGCGCATGTCCGGCGTCGAGTCCGCGGCCGAGCACATCGTCACGCCGGTGCGCCTGGTGGTGCGCGGCACGACGCGCTGACGCGTCAGTCGCAGTCGTCGCGCCAGTCGCAGTCGTCGGGCCAGTCGCAGTCGTCGCGTCAGTCGCAGTAGTCGCAGCGCCCCGTGCCGGCGAGCGTCGTGAAGCACGTGGGGCACACGGGCGCGACGCGCTCCGGCTCGGCCGTGCGGCGGGGGGCCGCGGGCGCTGCCTGGCGACGCGGGGTCGGCGCGCGCTTGGCGCGGACCGGGGTGGCGACGGGCGCCGCTGCTCCCCCGGGCTGCGTGACGTCGAACCCGCGCTTGCGCAGGATCGCCGCCGCGCCGGCGAGGTTGTGCCCCAGGTCGTCCGGCGTCGCGAGGCGGCCCGTCGCGAAGCGGTGCGCGACCCCCACGACGGCCGGCAGGTCGTACTCGCGACCCTCGTGGCGCAGCGTCCACGCGTCCTGCGGCACGAACCCGTAGACCGCGAGGAAGTCGTCACCGCCGCGGCGGTCGTACTCCTCGATCGCCTGGAGGACGTGCTGACGCGCTACGGAGGAGAAGGTGGCCACGGCTCGAGCCTACGTCGCGCACCGGACCTCGCCGGCGGCCCAGGACCCTTGCGGTGGTGTCCCGCGGCGTGACGCTGCGCACGCACGGCAGCGGGCGCGGTCCCGAAGGGGTGGGTCCGCGCCCGCTGTCGATCGTCGCACCGGGCCGCCGGCGGGTGTGCGCTCCCGCCGGCGGCTCAGCGCGTCAGGAGGCCGTGCAGCTGACCGTCGGCCAGGTCCAGTTGCCGCCGTGCTGGACCGTGAACCCGAAGGTCGTGGTCTGGCCGTTGGCGAGGCCACCGTTGCCGCGCATCACCATGACGTTGGACTGGGGCCAGCTGGCTGTGCCGCCCCAGGCCGCGGTGATGTACTGCGGGTAGCTCAGCGTGACGGTCGTCGTCCAGCCGCTGATGTTGCCGTTGGCACGGACGGTCACGTTGCCGTTGAAGCGGTCGCTCCACTTCTGGCCCTCGGAGTACGTCGCCGTGCAGGTGCCGGTGCCGCTGGTGGGCGGGGGCGTCGTCGGGTTGGCCGTGGGAGACGGGCTCGATGTCGGCTGCGGCGCCGGGCTGGACGTGCCGCCACCCGGGGTCGCGGTGGTGCCGCCGGCGTTGAGCGCGTTCAGCGTGTACGTGTACGCGGCCTTCTTGTTGCCCGAGCCGTCGAACAGCAGCGGGGTGCCCGACGCGCGCCACGAGTCGGAGTCCTTCACGCCCCACACGGTGATGCCGGTGCAGCGGGCGACCGAGAGGCACGCCTGGACGATGCCCCGGAACTGCTCGGCCTGCGAGGTGCCGGAGCCCTCGATGTCGAGCTCCGTGATCTGCACGTCGACACCCAGCGCGGCGAAGTTGCCGAGCGTGGTGTGGTAGTTCGACGGCACGGGGTTGCCCGAGTTGAAGTGCGCCTGGAAGCCGACGCAGTCGATCGGGACACCGCGGGCCTTGAAGTCGCGCACCATGTTGTAGACGCCCTGCGTCTTGGCGTGCGACCAGTTGTCGGTGTTGTAGTCGTTGTAGCAGAGCTTGGCCTGCGGGTCGGCGGCGCGAGCGGCGCGGAACGCCGCCTCGATCCAGTCGTTGCCGGTGCGCTGCAGGTTGGAGTCACGTCGCCCGCCGGACGAGCCGTCGGCGTAGGCCTCGTTCACCACGTCCCAGGCGTAGATCTTGCCCTTGTAGTACGTCGCCACCTTCGTGACGTGGTTGAGCATGGCGTTGCGCAGGGTCGTGCCGGACATGTTCTGCATCCACCCGGGCTGCTGGGAGTGCCACGCCAGCGCGTGGCCACGGACCTGCTTGCCGTTCTGGCGGGCCCAGTTGACGATCTGGTCGCCGGCCGCGTAGCTGAACTGGTTCTGCGACGGCTCCGTCGCGTCCATCTTCATCTCGTTCTCGGCGGTGATCATGTTGAACTCACGGTTGGTGATCGTCATCGTCCCGGAGTTGTTGAAGTAGTGCCCTGCCATGGCCGTGCCGAAGTACCGGTTGGTCTCGGCAGCGGCGGCCTGCAGCGTGCTGCCCGCGGCCTGGGCCGGCACGGCGAGCGTCACGATCAGCGCGGCGGCGCTGAGCCCGCCGACGGCCGCGATCCGGGCACGGCGGCGCGAGTGGTGTGGGGTCGTCATCGATCCCTCTCCTCTGTGGGTGGACGGTCCGGCGGGGGGCCGGAGCACGCAAGGTCCACCTCGGGACGCAAGGGCGTCAATGGACAATCCGGGCAGCGACAGTTTCGGGCCGTTTTGAAACGATTTCGCACTCCTGAGGGCGACGACCGTGCAGGTTGATCGACACAATCGGGTCATTCGCGTCATGGACGCGCGTCCATCTTGGCAAGCGATTCCTCCATCGACTTCGAAAACTGTCGGACCGTCCTGGTGGGAGCGCGTGCACCGCCACGGACCATCGTCCCCGGAGTCCGGGGCTCCGCCGGGCGCGGGCGGCCAGGCACGAGCGGCGAGCGCGTCAGGCGAGGGCTTCATCGAACCTTGACCCGACGTCAACCGGCGGCCGGGCGCACCAACGGGAGGCTGGCGGACGAGCGGCCACGCTCGCCCCACGCCGCCCGCCGGGACCTTGCCGGTGCGCACGACCGACACCGGGAGACCCCATGAAGCGCGCTCGACAGCGCACGACCGCTGCCGCCTCCGCCCTCGGCGTCGCCCTGCTGGTCGCCGCGTGCACGACCGGCGGCACCACGCAGGACGGCGCCGGCACGCAGCCCGCCGGTACGGGTGCCGCGGTGACCGGCGGCGGCCTGCCCGGCTCGCACGTCCACGGCGTCGCGATCGACCCGCAGGACGACCGCGTGTACCTCGCCACGCACGAGGGTCTCTTCCGCTACGACGACGCGGGACCCACGCAGGTCGGGCCCGTCATCGACCTCATGGGGTTCACGCTCGCCGGGCCCGGGCACTTCTACGCGTCCGGACACCCCGGTCCCGGCACCGACCTCCCCAACCCTGTGGGCCTCATCGAGTCCACCGACGGAGGCGAGACCTGGACCCCGCTGTCCCGCCAGGGCGAGTCCGACTTCCACGCCCTGACGGCGTCCGCGGCCGGTGTCGTGGCGTTCGACGGCGCAGCGCTGCAGGCCAGCGACGACGGCACCGCGTGGCGTGACCTGCCCGCGCCGGTCGCGCCGTACGCGATGGACGTGTCCCCCGACGGCAGCACCATCGTCGTGACCCACCAGGACGGGCCCGTGCGGTCCACCGACGCGGGCGCGACGTGGGAGCCGATCGCGGACGCCCCGCTCCTGCAGATCGTCGACTGGGCGGACGACCTCACGGTCGTCGGGGTCACGCCCGACGGGTCCGTCCAGGTCAGCGACGACGCGGGCACGACGTGGCAGGAGGCCGCGCGGGTCGACGGCGCGCCGCACGCGCTCGCCGTGCGCCGCGGCACCGGCGACGCGCTGCGCGTGGTCGTCGTGACCGAGGAGGCCGTGCTCGACTCGACCGACCTGTCCGCCGGCTTCGCGCCGCTCACCCGAGGCTGAGGCCGCCGATGCTCTCCTCCCACCGCCGCACCGCCGCCGGCCTCGCCGCAGCGGCGGGAGCGCTGCTCCTCGCCGCGTGCAGCGGCACCCCGTCCGAGCCCTCCACGGCACCGCCCGCCTCGGCAGTGACCGGCACGGTGTGGGTGGCCGACGAGGGTGACGGCACGCTCACGGCGATCGACGCCGCGACGGCCGAGGTGGTCGCGACCGTGGCGGGCGTCCCGTCGCCGCACAACGTGCAGGCCGCACCGGACGGGGCGACGGTGTGGGCCGTCAGCGGCGGGAACCAGGCGGTCGCCGTGCTCGACGCCACGACGTTCGAGCTGGGCGGCGCCGCCCCGACCGGCGCGGGCCCTGCGCACGTCGTGGTGTCCCCGGACGGCACCGACGTCTACGTGACCAGCTCCGGCGACGACTCCCTGCACCGCTACACCGCAGCCGGTCCCGCCCCCAGCGGGACGCTCCTGCTGAGCGACGGACCGCACGGTCTGCGGCTGTCCGCCGACGGCAGCGTGGCCGTCGTCGCCGCCACGGGGGCCGGGACCGTCGACGTCGTCGACCCCGTGACCCTCACGCGGACCGCGACGATCCCCGTCGGCGCGTCACCCGTGCAGGTGGCGGTCGGTGCGGACGGGCGGCTCGCGTACGTGAGCCTCGCCGGGTCGTCGACGGTCGTCGAGGTCGACCTGGCGGGACGGCGGGTGCTCCGGTCCGTCGCCGTCCCGTCGCCGCCCGTCCAGCTCTACCTGACGCCCGACGGGTCGCGGCTGCTGTCCGCCGACCAGGGCACCCCGGACGCCCCGGGCAGCACGGTGTCGGTGATCGACACCGCGACGATGACGGTGCAGGACTCGATCCGCACCGGCTCCGGCCCGCACGGCGTCGTCGTCGACCCCGGCGGCACGGTCGCGTGGGTCACCAACACGTACGACGACACGGTGTCGGTCCTGGACCTGGCGACGGGCACGGTGACGGCGACCGTCGAGGTCGGCGACCTGCCGAACGGCATCACGTTCACGCCCCGCACCGTGCAGCGCCCGGCCGTGGCGCCGGCGGTGGCCGTGCCGGACTTCGCGGACCCCGACGCCCGGGGTCACGGCGGTGACGGCCACGACCACGGCGCGGCCCCCGCCCCCACCGCGACGTTCCCGGCCGCGCACGCGGACCACGACCACGGCACGGGCGCGGACGACCACGCGGACGGCACGGACCACACCGGCACGGACCACACCGGCGCCGACGCGCACGGTGACGACGCGCACGGTGACGACCACGAGGGCGGCACAGGCGCGTCCGGGCACGACGACGGACACGGCGCCGCAGGTCCCACCCCCGCCCGCCCGCTCGTGCCGGTGCTCTCGACGTTCGTGGCCGTCAACGGCGCCGTGCTCGTCGGCGCCGCGCTCCTGCGCCGGCGTGACCGCGCCCGCCCCCGGCACCGGCCCCGCGCCGCCGGCTCCCCGTCCCCGGCCTGACCGCCGCCCCGCCCCGCCACGCCACCAGGACACCGACATGACGACCCCCACGCTCACCCCGCCGCCCCCCGCCGGGGCCCCCGACCCCGACGTCGACCCGGGCCCCGACCGGACGCCACCGCCGGTGGGCCGCAACCTCATGACGATCCCGTGGGTCGCCCGGTCGCTGCGCTCGGGCTGGTACCCGAAGGTCTTCCAGATCCCCGTCGCTGCGGTCTTCGGCTTCGTCGCGTACCAGCTGCTCGCCGGCCCGGACCGCGCCCACGACAACGCGGGCACGGCGCTCATGTGGGTCCTGTGGTGGCCGGTCGTCCCGATCGTGTTCGTGCTGCTCGGCCGGTTCTGGTGCGCGGTGTGCCCGTTCGGCGCCCTGTCCGACGCGGTGCAGAAGCTGGTCGGCGTCAACCGACCGGTGCCGCGCTTCCTGAAGCGCTACGGCATCTGGATCATCGACGCGTCGTTCCTGCTCATCACGTGGGCGGACCACGTGTGGGGTGTCGTCGAGTCGCCGTGGGGCTCGGGGGTCCTGCTCCTGCTGCTGACGACCGCCGTGATCGCGTCGGGTGCGCTGTTCCAGCGGCGGACGTTCTGCCGGTACCTGTGCTTCCTCGGCGGTCTGTCCGGCAACTACGCGCGGGTCGGCATGGTCGAGCTGCGCGCCGACAGCGCGATCTGCCGGACCTGCAAGGCGAAGGCCGTCTGCTACAACGGCAACGAGAAGGTCGCCGGCTGCCCGCTGTTCACGTTCCCGCGGACGATGGAGGACAGCGCCAACTGCAACCTGTGCGCCAACTGCATCAAGTCCTGCCCCAACGACGCGATCCAGGTCCGCCTGCGCAAGCCGACGTCCGAGCTGTGGTTCATCACCAAGCCGAAGGTCGAGCACTCGTACCTCGCGATGGCGATCATGGGCATCGTCCTCATCCAGAACGTCACGATGCTCGAGGTCTGGACCGACGTGCTCGCCTGGATCGAGGCGACCACCGGCATCACCAGCTACCCCGTGATCTTCACCGTCGCGTTCGCCGTGGCCGTCTCGGTGCCCGTCGGGCTGCTGGCCGTCGCGTCACGCGTCGCCGCCGCTCGCAACCTGGAGAGCACGACGCTGAACTTCACACGGTTCGGGTACGCCCTCATCCCGTTGGACGTGGCGGGTCACCTGGCTCACAACCTCTTCCACCTGCTGGCCGAGGGCGGGTCGGTCTACTACACCGTCGCCAACGTCTTCGGGGCCGGTGTGAGCGGCGACGTCGCCCTGGTCGGCACCGGGACCATCCAGGTGCTGCAGTTCGCGCTGCTGGCACTGGGCGTCGCCGGGTCGGTGTACACGGCGCGCCGCATCGTGCACCGCCGGTACCGCACGGCCCAGCGCCGGCACGCGACGCTCACCCCGTACGTCGCGATCATCGCGCTGCTCGGCGCGGTCAACGTGTGGATGTTCCTGCTGCCCATGGCCCACCGGATGTGACGGGAGGAGAGCCCGTGCCGATCTGGGTGGTCGTCCCCGCGGTCGTGCTGCTGGTCGTCGGGGTGGCGCTGTGGGGCGTGACGCGGCTGTTCCCCTCGCATCCCCGCGGGGTCGGCCCGGGCCAGGGGGACGCGCAGCGAGCTGCCGCGGGTCCCGCCGACCCCCTGGTCAACCGGTCGGCAGCGTGACCGTGAACGTGCTGCCGGCACCGGGCCCGGGGCTCGCCGCGCTGAGGGTGCCGCCGTGCGCGTGGACGAGTGCCAGGCAGATGGCCAGGCCGATGCCCGACCCCCCGTGCGCACGGTCGCGGGCCGTGTCCGCCCGGTAGAAGCGCTCGAAGACGTGCGGCAGGTCCTCCGCCGCGATGCCCTCCCCGGTGTCCCGCACGGTGAGCGTCACGTCCCGCCCGGCCGACGCCGCGCCCACCGTGACCGTGCCACCGGGCGGCGTGTGCCGCAGGGCGTTCGTCACGAGGTTGTCGAGGACCTGGGCGAGGCGCAGCCGGTCCACGAGGACCTCGGGGAGCGACGCCGACGAGTCCTCCCGCAGGTCCACACCGCGCTCGGCCGCCCGCTCGCGCGACGCGGCCACGGCCGCCGCGACCAGGTCCCCGGGGGCGACGTGCTCGCGGTCCAGCGCCAGGTCGCCGCTCTCGGCACGCGTCACCGCGGTCAGGTCGTCCGACAACCGCGTCAGGCGCGAGGCCTGGTCCCGCAGCAGCGCGACCGTCTCCGCGCCGAGGTCCTGCACCCCGTCCTCGATGGCCTCCAGGTACGCGGTGAGGGTGGCGACGGGTGTGCGGATCTCGTGCGCGACGTCGGCGAGCAGCCGACCGCGCAGCCGCTCCCCCTCCTGCAGGCGGGCCGCCATGCTGTTGAACGCGTCCGCGAGGTCGTCGAACTCCCGGCCCATCTGCGGGGGTGGCACGCGGGAGTCGTAGCGACCCCCGCCGAGGCTCGACGCGGCCGACGAGAGCACGGCCAGCGACCGGCCGATCCGCCGCGTGAGGACGAGCGACACGGCGAGGGACGCCGCGGCCGCGGCCGCGAGCGCGAAGCCGAGGGCCAGCGAGCTGGCCGACCGGAACGCCTCCTCCGCGTGCAGCACGGCCTCGTCGTGGTCGCTGAGCCCCGCACGCAGCATGTGCTCGTGGAACACGGCCGGGCCCACCAGGGACGCGACCGCCCACGCCGTGACCGCGCCCGCGGCCATCACCAGCGCGATCGCGGCCAGCAGGCGCCCGGCGAGGCCCGACCGTGGAGGGGCCGTCGGTGCGCTCACCGTCCGGCGCCCATGCGGTAGCCGACGCCCCGGACCGTGCGGACGAACCGCTGCTGCTCCGCCGAGTCACCCAGCTTCTGGCGCACGTGCAGCACGTGCACGTCGACGAGGTGCTCGTCGCCCACCCACCCCGCGCCCCACACCGCCTCGATGAGCGCGCGCCGGCTGAGCACGACGCCCGGACGTGCGGCGAGGGCGGCGAGGACGTCGAACTCCGTGCGGGTCAGGGCCACCGGCTCGCCGTCGACGTGGACCTCCCGTGCGTCCGTGTCGACGGTCAGGGACCCGATGGTCACCGCCGCGCTCGGTGCGGGCGCCGCCGGCCCCGGGGTGCGGCGCGGCCGACGCATGAGCACCCCGACCCGCGCCATCAGCTCGCGCGGGCTGAACGGCTTGGTGACGTAGTCGTCGGCACCGACGGACAGGCCGATGAGCGTGTCGACCTCCTCCGCACGCGCGGTCAGCATGATCACGTAGCAGTCGGAGAAGGTCCGCAGCTGGCGGCACACCTCGACGCCGTCGAGCCCGGGCAGGCCCAGGTCGAGGACGACGACGTCGGGGTCGACCTCCCGCAGCACCTGCAGGGCACCGACGCCGTCGTGGCACACGTGGGTCTCGAAGCCGTCGCGCTCGAGGTACCCGGCGACCAGACGTGCGAGGGCCTGCTCGTCGTCGACGACGACCGCACGACGTCCTCCGGAGGTGCTCACGGCCCCATTGTGTGCTGACGGCGCAGCGCAGGTCCGGCCCGCTGCCGGCACCTTCATCAGAACTTGATCGAACCTCCACGGCGTGTCCGGTCGCAGGGCGCAGGCTCGACGTCCCACCCGTTCGGCGCAGCACGTGTCGGCGGGCCGCCCGCACCCTCGACCCCGGGAGCCCCCATGCACCGCACGTGCCGATCCCTGGCCGCCACCGCTGCTGCCCTCGCGCTGGGCGTCGCGCTGACCGCGTGCGCCGGGCAGGGCGGGACGCCCGCGGCGGGCACGGCGAGCGCGTCGGCAGCCGCGACGGTGGCGGACCACGACGACACCGACACGCAGTTCGCGCAGATGATGATCGTGCACCACGAGGGCGCGATCGCGATGGCCGCCCTGGCCGTCGAGCGCGCGACGGACCCGCGGGTCCGGTCGCTCGCGGAGCGGATCGAGGCCGCGCAGGCACCCGAGATCGAGCGGATGACCGGCTGGCTGGACGCGTGGGGGGAGGCCGCCGTCATGGACCACGGCCAGATGGGCCACGGCAGCATGCCCGCGGCGGGCATGGAGATGGAGGGCATGGACCACGGCCAGGCCATGGGCGTGCTCGACGCGCTCCAGGGCGCCGAGTTCGACGAGCGCTTCCTGGAGCTGATGATCGCCCACCACGAGGGCGCGGTGCTGATGACGGAGGCGGAGCTCGAGGACGGCCGGAACCCCGACGCGCGGGAGCTCGCGCGGGCGATCGTCGACGACCAGACCCGGGAGATCGAGGAGATGCGGGGGCTTCTCGCCTCGGACTGACGCAGCCGATCTCGCCCGGCAGCACCCGGTCGCGCGGGGCACGGCGGGGCGCGGCGGTCAGGCCGCCGCGGCCACGGTCGTGACGCGGCGGGCCCAGGTGACGAGGAGGTCGACGACGCGCTCGTCGAGCGGGCGGCGGATCTCCTCCTTGTAGGCGCTGAGCGACGCGCGCCCGTCCTGCCGGCGCAGCACGTGCGTGACGTCTTGCACGACGTGCGTCTCGACGGGCCCCGCGACGAGCTCGGCGACGGTCGTCAGGTCCGCCGGGTCCACCTGCAGGTCCTTGGAGCCGGTCAGCGCGAGCACGGGGACCGTGATGCGCGGCAGGTCGACGCGCGGGTCGTACGCCATGAACTCACGGTGCCAGCGCGCGTTGATCCTCACGCCGCCGATCCGCGCGACGTCGCCGGTGGTCGCGGCGATGGCCACACGGTTCTGCTCGGTCTTCTTCTCGATGTCCGTGCGCATCAGCCGCAGCACGCCGCGGACGAACGCCGGGAGGTCGCCGGCGACGTTGCGGGACTGCCAGCGCAGGACCTCGAGACCGGGTTGCGCCGAGGTCGAGAGCAGCGCGACGCCCGCGAGGTCGGTGCGGCGCGCGGCCACCTCGATGGCGTGCAGCGCGCCCTCGGAGTGTCCGACGAGCACGAGCCGGGACGCGTCGACCTCGGGCCGGGCCGCGAGCGCGTCGAGCACGGCCGCGACGTCGTCGCCGCTCTCGTGGAAGCCGGCCTCGCGCCAGTCCCCAGAGCTGCGCCCGACGCCGCGCTTGTCGTAGCGGAACGTGGCCAGCCCGGCCTCGCCGAGCGCGACCGCGAGCTGGCGCGTGACGTCGAGACGCATGCGCTTGTGGTTCGAGTCGCGGTCGACCGGGCCGGAGCCCGGCACGAGCAGCACGGTGGGGAACGGGCCGGGGCCGGCCGGGGTGGTGAGGGTCCCGGGCAGGTCGTGCCCGGCCGAGGTGACGGTGAGGGTGGTCTCGGTCATCGTGCAGGTCCTTCGGTGGGGCTCGTGGGGGACGAGGTCGGGGTCAGGCAGCGGCGAGCGCGGCGGCGGTGGCGGTCGCGTCGTCGACGTCGAGCAGGAGGCGGCGGTAGCGCTCGCCCTCGAGGGTCACGCGCAGGGCCGGGCGGCCACGACGGACGGACACGAGGGTGCGCCCCTCCCGGCCGCGCCACGTGCCGATCATGCGCCGCCCGGGCAGGCCGAGGCCGGGGGCGCGCAGCCCGCGCACCGCGGCGAGGCCGTCGTCGACGACCTCGACGGAGCGGACGGACGTCAGCGGGAACGCCGCGTCGCGCAGCAGGCCGGCCACCTTCTCCCCGCGGGTGAGGGCGACGACGAGGGAACCGGAACGAATGTCGATCGTTGTCATGACTGATCCCCTTCCTGATAGTGAGAATGGTGTCAAGACCGATCGTGGGAGAGGCTGGTGCCATGGAGATGTCACCGACGCAGGTGCTGCTGCACCCGGTGCGGCTGCGGATCGCCCAGGCGTTCCTCGGCGAGCGGGCCCTGACCACGTCGGACCTGCGGACGGAGCTGCCCGACGTCCCGCCGGCGACGCTCTACCGGCAGGTCGCCGCGCTCGTCGACGGCGGCGTCCTCGAGGTCGCCGAGGAGCACCGCGTGCGGGGAGCCGTCGAGCGCACCTACCGGCTGCGGACGGGCGCGGCCCACGTCGACGGGGACGCCGCCCGTGCGATGACCGACGACGACCACCGGCGCGGGTTCCTCACGTTCGTCGTCGGCCTGCTCGCGGACATGGACCGCTACCTCGAGCACGACGACCGCGACGTCGTCCGTGACCTCGTCGGCTACCGCCAGCACGCCCTGTACCTCACCGACGACGAGACCGCCGAGCTCGTCACCGAGCTACGCACGGTGCTGGCGCCCCGGCTCGCACAGGGGCCGGGCGACGGACGACGGCGCCGGCTGTTCTCGACCGTGCTGCTGCCGACGGACCCGCCGGCGGGAGCGGCTGCCGACGACTGACCGCCTGCGGCGGCCGGCGGGGCCCCCACGGAGCCGGGCGGCGGTCAGCCCGTCGCGCGGCCGGCGATCGGCGCGTCGCAGGGCTCGTCCGTGAGCGCGGCGACGACCGGGCAGTTCGCGTCCGGGTCGAAGCCGGGCCCGTCGACGAGCGTCGCCAGCGCGTCGCGCGTGCGGCGCAGGTCCCGGATGCGCGCGTCGATGTCCGCGATCTTCGCGCGACCGTGGGCGACGAGGTCGGCGGCGACGCCGCCCGCGCGGGCCTGCTGGGAGAGGACGTCGAGCGACGCGAGCTCGGCCAGCGTGAACCCGAGCTCCTGACCCCGGTGCAGGAACCGCGCACGGCGCACGTGGTCCGCGGTGAACCGCCGGTAGCCGCCGGCGGTGCGGTCGGGCTCCGGCAGCAGCCCGGCGCGCAGGTAGAAGCGGATCGTGGAGACCTTGACCCCCACCTGCAGCGCGACGTCGGCGATGAGCACGTCAGGATGCTACGGACGCGCGGACCGTCACGGCGCGCGCCCGCGCGACCGCGATCCCCTGGACGACGCCCCACCCGACCTCCGGCACGAGCAGCGTCGTCACCAGCGGTGACGCACCGTTCGTCAGTGCGACCAGCATCCCGAGCGAGAACAGCCCGCGGGCCAGGGTGTCGGCGGCGCCGGCGGCGAGCGACGGCCGCAGGATCCGGTACACCGCCCACACCGTGACGACGCTGCCCATGAGCCCGGCGAACAGCACCTGGTACACGTCGTCGGGTGACGGCGTGACACCGTCGAGGCCCAGGCGGTGGTGCAGCGCCCCCAGCCCTCCGAACGCCGCCGCCGCGGTCCACGGCAGGGCGAACGCGACGGTGACGACGAGGTCGTAGACGGCGGAGGCGCGGACCACACGACGGGCGGAGATGCTCATGGCCGCACCCTGCCCCCTGCACCTCGGTGCAGGGTCAACCCGGTTCCCCGCTCGACCACTCGTCAGATGGGGAACCCGCCGGCCGACCAGTGGTCGCGCGACGGCGCCGAGGGCGCCCCGTCAGCCGCCGAAGGGCAGCACCGGGCGCCCTGGCACGTCGACCCGGACGCGGAACAGCGCACCCGCCTCGGGCTCCGGGTCGTCGAGGTTCTCGCGGGACGTCGTGATGTAGAGGTCGCGCAGGTCGGGGCCGCCGAGGGTGCAGGCCGTCGTCTGGTGGGCGGGCACCTCGACCTCGGCGAGCACCTCCCCTGCGGGCGACACGCACCGCACCCGGCCCGCGCCGTGCAGCGCGACCCACACGTTGCCGGCGGAGTCGACGGTGAGGCCGTCGGGGTGGTCGCCGGGACGCGAGAAGAACGGGCGGCGGTTCGTCAACCGGCGGTCGACGACGTCGAACACGTCCGTGCGTCCGGTCGTCGTGTCGTCGTAGTACGCGCGCGTGCCGTCCGGCGAGAAGTCCAGACCGTTGGAGATGGTCACGTCGTCGAGCACCACGTCGACGTCCCCGCCCGGCGTGATCCGGAAGAGCGTGGCGCCACCGGGGTGCGCGTCGTACGCCATCGACCCCGCGTACAGCGCGCCCCACGGGTCGCACGCCCCCTCGTTCATCCGCACACCCGGGTCCGTCCACAGCTCCCGCATGGGGGTCGGCTCACCGTCGGGCGACTCCGCGAGCGCGATCCCCCGCTCCAGCCCCACGACGTACCCGCCCCGCGAGCGCGGTCGCACGAACGCGGCGACGTCCCCCACGTGCAGCCGCTCCACGTCCCCGTCGTCACGCAGCGTCAGCAGGTCGCCCGCGAGCAGGTCGACCCACCGCAGCCCTCCCCACGTCGGTGACCAGCACGGACCCTCGCCGTGGTAGGCGACGGCGTCGGTGACCTGCTCGGCTCGCAGCACTGCTCCTCCTCGGTCGGCTGGCACGAGCCTTCCGTGGCCGGCCGCGCGACGCACGCCGACACCCGGCACGGTCCGCTCCCGACCGGCGGACCTCAGGGAATCGTCCGGGCCGGATCGCCCTCTCGCGGAGCAGGGCGGGGTGACCCGTCCTGGTCAGCGCCGCCAGCGGGCGGCGAGGTCGTCGCGCATGCCCACGGCCGTGCGGCGCCACGTCGCGGCACGGCGGACCACCGTGCCGATGTCCGTGTCCGCGGTGGCCACGTGCCGTACCGGCACGTCGTGCTCCTGCGCGGTCGCGACGACCGTCTCGACGGTGCCCGGCAGCGCGAGCTGGAGCAGGGTCGACGCCGCACCGACGGTCGCCTCGCCGTGGCCGAACCGCCGGCGGTACCGCACGGCGGTCACCACGCGCGACGTGAGGAGCTCGTCCTCGGGGTCGTCGAGGTCGATGTCGCCGTCGTCGGGCGGCAGGACGGCGAGGTACAGCGACAGCAGCAGCTCGCTGATGCGCCGCAGCACCCACCCACGCCCCGGTACCGGGGGGATCACGGTGACGAACTGCGCCAGGTCGGCCTCGAGCGCCTCGGCCGACAGCCGCGTCCACGCCGGCTCCGTGCGGACCTCGACGACGCGGTCCCACGCGACGTCCTTGCCGTCCAGCCCGACCCGCTCCGGCCCGATCGTCACGGCCCCGAACCGGTCGAGCAGGGCGAGCGGTGCGGTGGCGAACCGCGGCAGGAACGGCACGAGCCGCACGATCCCCTGGATCGACACGTCCCACTCCTGCGTCATCGGGTACGACGGGCGCGGGTACGCCTCGATGACGCGCGCCACCCACCCGGCGAGGAGGTCGTCCGTCCCGCCGGCGTGCTCCTCGCCGCCCGGGACGACCTCGGCGCCGGGCTCGACGGGGTCGAGGGCGACCGCCTCCTCGAGCGCGTCCTCGAGGGCCACGAGCAGGTCGGGCGGGTCCGGCGGCTCGGGCACGTCCGCGGCCGCCGTCCCCGCCCCGCCGGTGGCCGGTGCGTCCTGCGGCTGCGGCGCGCGTCGGCCCAGCGCCGGGACGCGCACCGCCGGCAACGACACCTGCGGCAGCGACACCTGCGGGAACGAGATGGGCAGGGAGACCGACGGCAGCGACACGCGTGCCCGACGCGCGGCGAGCATCCCCGCGAGCGTCCGGGCGGCGGGCGCCTCGTCGGCGCTCGCGGGCTCGGTCGGTGGCGCGGGGACGACCGTCGGCTCGCCGTCGAGGCCCGCGGCGGCTGCGGGACCCGGCGGCTCCGGGACGGGGTCGACGACCGGGTCGTCGGGGTCGGTCCCGCGTGTCACTGCGCACCTCCGGCTCGACGACGTGCGGCAGCAGTGTGCCGGACGGCACGCTACCCGTGCAGCGGTCCTCCCCCGCAGGTGCGGCGCGTTATCGTCGCCTCCCCCGCCCGCGACGACGCCCGGAGGTGCGTGATGGCCGACGCCCCGCACGTTCTCGTCGTCGGCTCGGGATTCGGCGGCGCGGTCGCGGCGCTGCGGCTGTCGGAGAAGGGGTACCGCGTCACCGTCGTCGAGGCGGGGCGGCGGTTCACGCCCGGCACGCTGCCGCGCACGTCGTGGGACGTGCGGCGGTTCCTGTGGGCGCCGCGCCTGGGGTGCCGCGGGATCCAGCGGATCCACGTGCTGCCGGACGTCGTGCTGCTCGCCGGTGCGGGCGTGGGCGGTGGGTCGCTGGTGTACGCGAACACGCTGTACCGGCCCGACTCCGACGACTTCTACCGCGACCCGCAGTGGGCGTCGATCACGGACTGGCGTGCGGAGCTCGCACCGCACTACGACCAGGCGCAGCGCATGCTCGGCGTCGTCACGAACCCCACGTCGACCCCCGCGGACGAGGTCGTGCGGGCCGCCGCGCGCGACCTGGGCGTCGCGGACTCGTTTCGCCTCGCGCCCGTCGGCGTGGTGTTCGGCGAGCCCGGTGCGCCCGTGCCGGACCCGTTCTTCGGCGGCGTCGGCCCGGAGCGCCGCGGCTGCCTGCAGTGCGGCGAGTGCATGACGGGCTGCCGGCACGGCGCCAAGAACACCCTCGAGACCAACTACCTGTGGCTCGCCGAGCGCGCGGGCGCGCGCATCGTCCCCGACACCACGGTCGCGTCACTCGTGCCGCGCGCGGACGGACGGTGGGACGTGGTGACGGTCCCGACGGGCCGGAGCGGACCGCGCACGCACGTCACCGCTGACCAGGTCGTCGTCGCCGCCGGCGCGTGGGGCACGCAGGAGCTGCTGCACCGGCTCAAGGCCGACGGCACGCTGCCCCATCTGTCCGACCGGCTCGGGCACCTCACGCGCACCAACTCCGAGGCGCTCGGCGGTGCGGCGCGCCGTCCCCGCGCCCGCGGCCCGCGCCTGAACAGCGGGGTCGCGATCACGTCGTCCGTCTGGCTCGACGAGCGCACCCACATCGAACCCGTCCGCTACGGCCACGGGTCGAACCTCATGGCGCTGCTGGGCACGGTGCTGACGGACGGCGGCGGGCGCGTGCCGCGGTGGGTGCGCTGGCTGGGGCAGGTCGCGCGGCACCCGGGCCACGTGCTGGGGATGCTGACGGGCCTGCGGACGTGGTCCGACCGGGCCGTCATCGGGCTCGTCATGCAGACGGGAGGGGCGTCGCTGACCGTGCGGCCGCGTCGCACGTGGACGGGCCGGTGGCGCCTGACGTCGACGCGCGGCGACGACGCGCCCAACCCCACGTGGCTGCCGCAGGCCAACGCCGCGTACCGCGCGATGGCCCGGCACCTCGGCGACGGCATCCCGATGAGCACGCTCGGCGAGATCGCGGACGTGCCGATGACCGCGCACTTCCTGGGCGGGTGCACCATCGGCGCCGACGTCTCGACCGGTGTCGTCGACGCCTACCACCGCGTCTTCGGGTACCCCGGGCTGCACGTCATGGACGGCTCGACCGTCTCCGCGAACCTCGGTGTGAACCCGTCGCTGACGATCACGGCGCAGGCCGAGCGTGCGTGCGCGGCCTGGCCGAACGCGGGCGACGCGGACCCGCGGCCGGCACCCGGCGAGCCGTACCGCCGGGTCCCGCCGGTGCCGCCGAGCCACCCGGTCGTCCCGGCGCACGCGCGGGCGGCGCTGCCGCTGACGGTCGTGCGCCCGGAAGCGTGAAGCGTTCCTGCCGGATTCCGGCAACAACGCTTCACGCTCCGCACCGGAGCACCCGCGAGGCGGCGGGCACCGTACGATCGCGCACCATGAGAGCACCGAGGCTCGTCCGGGACGGGGCCGCGCTGGGCGTCGCCGCCGCCCTCGCCGTCGGCGGTTGCACCGCCGGCGAGACGTCCCCCACGCCCAGCCCCACGCCGACCCCCGCGTCGACAGCCGACGTGGCGCTGCGCGACGTCGCCCGGGACGGCCTGGCCGTCGGTGTGGCCGTCGCGGGCGGCGGGCACTACGCGGCGTCCGGCTACCCCGACCCGTTCGGTGCGGACGAGGCGTACCGCGACGTCATCGCCGAGCAGTTCTCGTCCGTGACCCACGAGAACCAGCTGAAGTGGGAGTTCGTCCGGCCCACGCGCGACGAGTTCCGGTTCGAGGGCGCCGACGCGGTGATCGAGTTCGCCGAGGAGAACGGCCAGGTGGTGCGCGGGCACACGCTGCTGTGGCACTCGCAGAACCCGCGCTGGCTGACGAGCGGCGAGTTCACCGACGACGAGATGCGGGCCCTGCTGCAGGAGCACATCGCCACCGTCGTCGGCCGGTACAAGGGCCGGATCGTGCACTGGGACGTCGCCAACGAGATCTTCGACGACTCCGGCGTGCTGCGCACCGAGGAGAACCCGTTCCTCGCGCGGTTCGGCACGGACATCGTCGCCGACGCCCTGCGCTGGGCCCACGAGGCCGACCCCGACGCGGTGCTGTACCTCAACGACTTCAACGTCGAGTCGATCGGCCGCAAGTCCGACGCGTACTACGCACTCGCCCAGGAGCTGCTGGCGCAGGGCGTCCCGCTGCACGGGTTCGGCGTGCAGGGGCACCTGTCGACGCAGTACCCGTTCCCGGACGACCTCGAGGACAACCTGCGACGGTTCACCGACCTGGGCCTGGAGGTCGCGATCACCGAGCTCGACGTGCGCGTGCCCGTCGACGCCGAGGGCAAGCCCGACGACGTCGACGTCGACAAGCAGGTCGACTACTACCGGCGGGCCGTCGGGGCGTGCGTCGCGGTCGAGCGCTGCACGTCGCTGACCCTGTGGGGCGTGACCGACGCCTACTCGTGGGTGCCCGGCTTCTTCACCGGCGAGGGCTCCGCCCTGGTCCTCGACGAGGACTTCCACGCCAAGCCCGCGTTCACGGCCGTCGCGGAGGCGCTGGCCGGCGAGTAAGTCCTCCTCGCGCGGCCCGTCGGCCGGTGCGCGTGGTCGGTGCGACCCGCGCGCACCGGGCGGGACGTCATGCTCTTGCCACCGCACTGAACGCGCGTTTAGGCTATGGAACATGCGTTCAACGTCGCCCGGGGTCGGAGACCTCACGACGCGCGCCCGGATTCGCGACGCGGCGGTGGCGCGCTACGCCCGCGAGGGCTTCGGTGCGCCCCTGCGTGCCGTCGCGGAGGACGCCGGCGTCAGCGCAGCGCTGATCGTCCACCACTTCGGCTCCAAGGACGGGCTGCGCCAGGTGTGCGACGCCTACGTGCTCGCCACGATCCGGGAGTCGAAGGAGCGGGCGATCGCCTCCGGGACGACGCAGGAGGTTCTGCTCCAGCTCGCGTCGCTGGACGAGTACGCGCCGCTGGTCGGGTACGCGCTGCGCAGCCTGCAGGCCGGGGGCGCCATGGCACGCGACTTCGTCGAGCACTTCGTCGCCGACGCCGAGGTCTACCTCGCCGAGGCGGTCGCGACTGGCCAGATGCGCCCGAGCCGGGACGAGAAGGCGCGCGCCCGGTACCTGACGGTGCAGGGGCTGGGCACCCTGCTGCTGGACATGACGCTGAACGTCCCCGACGACCCCACGGACGTCCTCGCGATGCTGCACGGCTACCGGGACCGGATGATGCTGCCGGCCGTCGAGCTCTTCACGCACGGCCTCATGACGGACAACACGATGCTCGACGCGTACCTGCTCTACGTGAGCGACCCGCCGACGGGGCCCGACGCGCCTCGCACGGCCTGACCCGGCGAGGCCCCAGCCGACCACCTCCTGCGCGGTACCCCACAGAGAGTGCGATGTGCCATGGCCCCTGTCATCGACGTGCATGCCCTGACCAAGTCCTTCGGCGCGGTGCGCGCCCTCGACGGGCTGGACCTCACCGTGGACGCCGGTGAGGTGCACGGCTTCCTCGGCCCGAACGGCGCCGGGAAGTCGACGACGATCCGCGTCCTGCTCGGTCTGCTGCGGGCGGACGCCGGCACCGTCCGCCTGTTCGGGGCCGACCCCTGGTCGCAGGCCGTCGAGCTGCACCGGCGCCTGGCGTACGTCCCCGGCGACGTCAGCCTGTGGCCGAAGCTCACCGGCGGGGAGGTCATCGACCTGCTCGCGAGCCTGCGCGGCCCGCTCGACCAGGCACGCAAGGCCGAGCTGCTCGAGCGGTTCGACCTCGACCCCACCAAGAGGACCCGCACCTACTCCAAGGGCAACCGGCAGAAGGTCGCGCTCGTCGCCGCTCTGGCCGGCGACGTCGACCTGCTGGTGCTCGACGAGCCCACGTCCGGGCTGGACCCGCTGATGGAGCGGGTGTTCCAGCAGTGCGTCACCGAGGCCACCGCACGCGGCACCACCGTGCTGCTCTCGAGCCACATCCTCGCCGAGGTCGAGAAGCTGTGCGACCGCGTCACGATCATCCGCGCCGGTCGCACGGTGCAGAGCGGCTCCCTCGACGAGCTGCGGCACCTCACGCGCAGCACCGTCCGGCTGACCACCCCGCACGGCGCGCAGGCGATCGCGGCGGTCGACGGCGTGCACGACGTCACGGGCGACGGCGGACGGCTGACGTTCACGGTCGACGACACCGCGCTGTCCCGCGTGCTGGGCACCCTGGCCGCCATGGAGGTGCGCAACCTCGTGGTCGCACCGCCCACGCTCGAGGAACTGTTCGTCCACCACTACGACGGCGGCGCGGTACGCACCGACGCGTCGAGCACGGCCGGCGGTGCGCGATGACGACGACGAGACGGCGCCGCGAGGCCACGCCGGACGCGGCCGCGAGCGCCGCCACGACCGTGACCGGCACGCTCCGGCTGCTGCGGTTCGGCCTGCGGCGCGACCGCGTCCGCCTCCCGGTGTGGGCCCTGAGCGTCGGCGGGCTCATCGCGTACTTCGGCGCCGCGATCCCGGCGGTCTACCCGGACGCCGCCGCGATGCAGACCCGCGCCGCGATCATGAAGGATCCGTCGGGCGCGTTCATGACCGGCCCGGGCTACGGCCTGGACGACTACACGTTCGGCGTGATGATCGCCAACGAGATGCTCGGCATGATCGCCGTCGCGGTCGCACTCATGTCGCTCTTCCTGGTCGTGCGCCACACGCGCGCCGAGGAGGAGACCGGGCGGGCCGACCTCCTGCGCGCCGGCGTCGTCGGACGCGACGCCCCGCTCGCCGCTGCGCTGCTGCTCCTCGTGGTCGCGAACCTCGCGGTGGCCGGAGTGCTGCTCGCCGCGCTGCTGGCGAACGGCCTGGCGGCGGCCGACTCGGCGGCGATCGCCGCGGGGGCGGCGACGGTGGGGCTGGTCTTCGGCGCGCTCGCCGCCGTCACCGCGCAGCTCAGCGCGCACGCCCGCACCGCGTCGGGCATGGCGGGCGGGATCCTCGGTCTGGCGTACGTGCTGCGCGGGGTCGGGGACGCCGCCCAGCCCGGCGGCAGCACGCTTTCCTGGCTGTCGCCGATCGGGTGGGCGCAGCAGACGCGCGCGTTCGTCGACCTGCGCTGGTGGCCGCTCCTGCTCGGCCTCGGCACAGCGGTGCTCCTGGTGGGGGGTGCCCTGCTCCTGGTCGGGCGCCGCGACGTGGGCGCCGGCCTGGTGCCCGCCCGGGGCGGTCGCGCCGACGCCCGCCGCGCGCTGCTCAGCCCCGCGGGCCTGGCGTGGCGCACCGAGCGGTCGGGGATCGCGTGGTGGGCGGTGGGGCTGTTCGTCTTCGCTGTCCTCACCGGGTCGATGGCCCAGGGCATCGTGGACAGCTTCGCGTCCCAGCCGCAGCTCGCCGAGGTGTTCGGCGGCGCAGCCCTGGACGACGTGCTCAGCTCGACCCTGTCGGCGTTCCTCGCGTTCTTCGCCATGGCGGTCGCCGTGTACGCGGTGGTGTCGGTGAACCGGCTGAACCGGGAGGAGGACGACGGCCGCGCCGGCGTGGTGCTCGCGACCGCGGTCAGCCGCCCGGCGTGGCTCGGCGGGACGCTCCTGGTGACGGCCGTGGGCTCGACGCTGCTGCTGCTGGTCTGCGGGTTCGGCCTGGGCGCGGGAGTCGCGAGCTCCGTGGGCGGTGGCGGGCACGTCGGCGCCTTCACCGCCGCGGCCCTGGTGTACCTGCCGGTCGTGCTGGGCTTCCAGGCCGTGGCCGCCCTCGCCCACGGCGCCCGGGCAGGCACGTGGTGGGTGTGGCTGCTGCTCGTGACCTCGATCCTGGTCGGGCTGTACGGGCCGCTGTTCAACCTGCCGGACGCGGTCCTGGACGCGGCGCCGTTCGCGCTGGTGCCCCACGCGCCGTACGAGGCGGTCACCGTCCTGCCGCTGGCTCTCCTCACGCTCACGGCGGGCGCGCTCACGGCGACGGCTGCCGTCGCCCTGCGCCGCCGCGACATGACCGCCTGACGCCCGGCGGCGTCACGTCACGGCTCGAAGCGGTAGCCGACGCCGGGTTCCGTGAGCAGGTGCCGCGGCGCCGCCGGGCTCTCCTCGAGCTTGCGGCGCAGTTGCGCGACGTAGACGCGCAGGTAGGTGACCTCCTGGACGTACTGCGGCCCCCAGACGTCCTGGAGCAGCTCGCGCCGGCTCACGACCCTCCCCGGGAACCGCAGCAACGCCTCCAGCAGGCTCCACTCAGTGGGCGTCAGGTGCACCGGTGCACCGTCGCGCGCGACGCGACGCGATGCCCGGTCGATCACCAGGTGCTCGGTGCGGAAGACGATGGCGCGGTCGGCGGGCGAGACCCGGCGGAGCGCCGCCCGCAGCCGGGCGAGGAGCTCGTCCATGCCGAAGGGCTTGGTGACGTAGTCGTCGGCGCCGGCGTCGAGGGCGCCGACCTTGTCGTGCTGGGCGTCGCGCGCCGAGAGCACGAGCACGGGGACGTCGGACCACGCTCGCAGGGCACGCACCACCTCCAGGCCGTCGAGGTCCGGCAGCCCGAGGTCGACGATCGCGATCTCGGGCTGGAAGGTGCGCGCCAGGACGAGGGCCTGGGCACCCAGGCCGGTGGCGTGCACGTCGAACCCGTGCACGCCGAGCGTCAGCTCGAGCGTGCGCACCAGGGCGTCGTCGTCCTCGACGAGCAGCAGCCGGGTCATCGCCCGGCCGCGGGCAGGCGCAGGGTCATCGTCAGCCCACCGCCGGGCGTCCGGGACGGCGTGATCTCGGCCCCCATCGCCTCGGTGAACCCCTGCGCGATCGCGAGGCCGAGGCCGACGTGCGAGCCGGAGTCACGGTCGTCCAGACGCTGGAACGCGGTGAAGACCTGCGCCCACCGCTCCGGTGCGATGCCCGGGCCGCGGTCGACGACCCGCAGCTCCACCCACGAGGCCGCGTCCTCCGGCGCGTCGTCGGGTGCGGGTACCGACGCGGCGTGCAGCTCGACGCGCTCGCCCGCGGGCGTGAACCGGACGGCGTTCTCCACGAGGTTCTCCACGACCCGCTCGAGCAGGCCCGGGTCGACCAGGACGAGCGGGAGGTCGTCGGCGACCAGCACCGCCACACTCGCACGGTGCTCGGTGAGCACGGCACGCGAGACGACCTCGTCGAGAGCGACCGGGGTCAGCCGGGCGGTCACGGCGTCCGAGCGCAGCCGTGTCATGTCCAGCAGGTTCGCGACCACCCGGGTCAGCCGGTCGGTCGAGTCCTCGATCGTGGCGAGCAGCTGGGCGCGCACCGGCTCGGGCCACGCGACGTCGGACTGCCGCAGGCTGCTGACCGCCGCCTTGGTACTGGCCAGGGGCGTGCGCAGGTCGTGGCCCACCGAGGCCCGCAGTGCCGCCCGGGCCCTGTCCTCCCCGGCCAGCTCGCGTGCACGTGCCTCGTGCTCGTCGAGGTCGCGCTGGTAGCGCAACCGGTCACGGGCGGCGATCTCCACGGTCGCGGCGACGACCAGCGCGACGCCCGCGAACACCACCAGCTCGACGAGCGCGTCACGCCCGTCCACCGTCAGGGTGTGGAAGGGCGGGGTGAAGAACCAGTTCGCCAGGGCGAACGAGACGGCCGCCGACACCAGCCCCGGCAGCAGACCGCCGACCGCCGACACCACGACCACGCCCAGCAGGTACACGAGCAGCACGCTGCCGAGGGCGAGCTGCTCGCTCGCGGTCAGCAGCAGCACCGTCACCAGCGGCAGGCCCGCGACCGCCAGGCAGAACCCCGTGACGCGGCGCGCACGTGTCACGTCGCCGCGCACGATGCTCCGGGCGACGGCCCGGGGGACGCTCCAGCTCGGCACGCCGACCAGGCTCGCACACTCCTCGGACCTGCCGGCACCCGGCGCGACCGCCGAGCACCGCGGCAAGCACCGGTCGGCACGTGCGGGCGCCTACCATCGGGCGCATGACGCACCAGCCGGAGGGTCCCGCCCGGATCGTCGAGCACGACGCGGCCGGGCACCGCTACGTCCTGCGGGTCGGCCAGGACGAGGCCGGCACGCTCACGTACGCGCTGCGCGACGGCGCGGTCGTGCTGGAGCACACCGTGGTCGACCCCTCCCGCCGCGAGAAGGGCCTGGGCTCGCAGCTCGTGCGGTTCGCGCTCGACGACGTCCGCGCCTCCGGGCGGCGCGTGGTGCCGCAGTGCCCGTTCGTGCGGGCGTACCTCGACCGGCACCCGGTGGACGCCGACCTCGCCATGTGACGCACGGCGCGATCGAGGAGTACGCGATCGGGCGCGCGCGGACGGCGTCGCTCCTCTACGGTCGGACGCGTGACCACATCGTCGGGGCCTTCCTCGGGCGACCCCTCCTCCTTCGACGGCGGTCTGCGGACCTCACTACCGCCGGCCCGGTTCGTCACCGTGCGCCGGTGGGTGCTCGACACGGTCGCGGAGCTCGCGGCGTTCCGCTGGCAGCTCCGCGAGGAGATCAACGCGCGCTCCGGGCTGCCCGCGGTCGAGGCCCTGGGCACGGTGGCGCACGACCTGGTGCTCGTCGCCTCCGAGCTCGCGACCAACGGCATCAGGCACGGCCGCCCGCCGACCATCGTCGAGCTGCGGCAGGACGGCGACGAGTTCCTCCTGACGGTCGCCGACCACGACCTGGGCACGGAGCCCCGGCTCGCGGGCGAGCGACCGCCCGGCGAGGGCGGGTTCGGCCTGCAGATCGCACGGCGTCTGGCACGCGACGTCGGCTGGTACCGCACGGACAGCGTCAAGGTCATCTGGGCGGCGCTCGGCCCGTGACCCGCGCGCGCCGCGACCGAGACGTCAGCCGCGGCGCCGGTGCAGACGACGGGCCGCGCGTGCCAGCTGCCGGACGTACAGCCGCTGGAGCACCGGCACCAGCGGGCCGGCCGCCCGCGCCACCGCCCACACCGGGCGGCTGTACGCCTCGACGTCGAGCCACAGGTCACCGCCGCGCAGCACGACGCGGAACGCCTCCTCCCCCGCGAACGGGTGGCCGGGGAGCGTCCCGTACCCGAAGCCCTCGTGGTCGGCCCACACGACGCACGTGGGTGCGTGCACGGCGAGCGCGCCCGGACCCAGGAGGCTGACGACCTGCGTCCCGGGCTCGGCCGGTCCGGGCGCCCGGACCCGTACCCCGGCAGCCTCGTGCAGACGCCACGTGCGCAGGTCGTGCGCGAGCGCGGCCCGCTGCGGCTCGTCGGCACCGCGAGCGACGCGGTGGTGCGCGCGCAGGACCGCGTAGCCCACCGGCAGGCCGGTCCACGTCCCGGTGCGCCCGCGGGTCGCGCCGACCGGCGCGTACGTCAGGTCGCCCGTCATGCCTCCACCGTCCCGGGTGCTCCCGCGCCGCGGCCGTCCGGCGCCTGCGCAGGGCGCCGGTCGCGCCCGGCGCGCAGCCGCAGCGCGACCAGGGAGCCGAGGACCACGGCCAGCGCGTTGGCCGCCCCGTGCGTGGCGACCATCCACGACAGGTCCGGGTGCGGCACACCGGTCACCTCGCCGAGCGCCCACCACAGTGCCAGCAGCATCGCGACGACGCTCCCGACGGCGGCGACGGCGGCCCACGCGGCGGCCGTCGCGGGCCTGCCCCGTGCGGCGTCGGCGCGGGCCCCGCGCCAGGCGGCCGCGGTGGCGCACCACATCCCGGCGGTGAGGACGACGGTGCCGACGAGCTCGGCCACGTCCGACACGAGGTAGCCGACGAGCACCGCCACGACGCCCAGGGTCACCCCGGCGGCTCCGAGGTCCGCGAGCCGTCCGCCCGGGTCGGCACGGGCGGCGAGGCCCGCCGCGAGGCATGCGCCGAACCCGGCGAAGAGCATGTGGGGCACGGTGAGCAGCAGGATGTCGCCGCCGAACCCGAGGACGGCCGCACCGGCGCGGTCGGCGACGAGGGCGACGGCACCGACCGCCGGGAGGGCGAGCGCGGCGATCGCGGCGACCTCCGGGGGCCGGCGGGCGCGGGTGACGGTCGCGGCAGCGAGCGCGAGGAGCACCGCGGCCGCACCGGCGAACGGCAGGGTGAGCGCGACCGCCGCCGGGCCTCGCGGCAGGAGCAGCGCGAGCACGGCCGCCGCCCCGGCGAGGGGCCAGGCGGGCGAGCGCGGGTGCGGGACGCGGACGGTGCCGGTTGCGGCGAGCAGGCGCAGGCCGAGGGGCTGGACGACGACGGCGCCGAGCGCGATGGCGGCCTGGACGCCGAGCAGCGCGGCGGGCGTCAGGGTGTCATGCACGGCGAGCGACCGTCCGGGGAGGAGCCATAGATATATGGAACACGTTCATATGAACATGTTCAATACGGGCCACGAGGCCCGTGGACCCACCCCCGGAGGGCAGCCCGGCGAGGGGTCCTGCCATGACGGCGACGCACGCGCTGACGACCGGGAGCACCCCGGAACCCCGCACCACCGACGGTCGACCGGCACCACCGTCGCGCTCGACGTGCGCGATCGTGGGCGGCGGACCCGCCGGGCTCGTCCTCGGCCTGCTGCTGGCGCGCGCCGGCATCGAGGTCACGGTCTTCGAGAAGCACGCCGACTTCCTGCGGGACTTCCGCGGCGACACCGTCCACCCCTCCACGCTGCAGACGCTCGACGACCTCGGGCTGCTCGACCGCTTCCTCACGCTGCCCCACACCCGCGTCGACCACATCGCCCTGCCCGACTCGGCGGGCCGCCGCGTGCCCGTCGTCGACTTCTCCCGCCTGCCCGTCGCCCACCCCTACGTCGCGATGGTCCCGCAGTGGGACCTGCTCGACCTCGTGGCGGGCGCCGCGTCCGCCGAGCCCACGTTCACGCTGGTGCGCGAGCACGAGGTCACGGGCGTGGTGCGCGACGGCGACCGCGTCACCGGCGTCACCTGGACCTCGCCGCGCGGCACCGGCACGCTCGCCGCCGACCTCGTGGTCGCGTGCGACGGGCGGTGGTCGGTGGTGCGACGCGCCGTCGGCCTGCCGTGCCGGGGCTTCCCGGTGCCGTTCGACGTGTGGTGGTTCCGCCTGCCGACCGACGGGGCCGTGGGCGGGTCCCTCGTGCCGCGGGTCGCCGCCGGACGAGCGTTGGTGACCATCCCGCGCGAGGGGTACCTGCAGTGCGCCTACCTCGCGCCGAAGGGGCGGGACTCCGCGCTCCGCGCCGCCGGGATCGAGGCGTTCCGCGCCGACCTCAGGACCCTCGCGCCCGAGCTCGGGGGCGAGGTCGCGCGCCTGGTGTCCATGGACGACGTCAAGCACCTCGACGTGCGGCTCGAGCGCCTGCGCCGCTGGTCCGCACCCGGCGTGCTGTGCCTCGGCGACGCCGCCCACGCCATGTCGCCCGTGGGCGGTGTCGGACCGGTTCCTCGCCCTCGTCGCGTGCGTGCCCGCACTGACGTCGTTGCCCGCCCGCGTCATCGGGCTCGGACCACGCACCGAGCGGGTCCCGCGGTGGGCGCGCCGCGCACCGGCCGAGCCCGGGCGAGTTGCGTCCGGATGCCCGCAAACCGGGGCGTCCGGAACGCGCAACTGTAGCGATTAGGTTGCTTGACGGGCATATAGGGGGACCGAAGAGTGGACCACCGCCGACCGGCTCGCTGGCGATCTGGTGTCCGGCCCATCAAGGAGGAACGATGACCCCCCCATCCATGCTCCGAGCACAGCGCCGGGCAGCGCGAGGCGCGTCGCTCGTCGCCGTGCTCGCCCTCTCGGTCACCTGTGCCGCCGCCATCCCGGCGCAGGCCGCCGGCTCGACGCTGCAGGAGGCAGCAGCCATCAGCGGCCGCTACTTCGGCACCGCGATCGCCGCGGGCCGTCTGAACGACTCCACCTACTCGTCCATCGCGAACCGTGAGTTCAACATGATCACGGCCGAGAACGAGATGAAGATGGACGCCACGGAGCCGAACCAGAACCAGTTCAACTTCTCCCAGGGCGACCGCATCTACAACTGGGCCGTGCAGAACGGCAAGCGGGTTCGTGGGCACGCTCTCGCGTGGCACTCCCAGCAGCCGGGCTGGATGCAGAACATGGGCGGCACGCAGCTGCGCAACGCCATGCTGAACCACGTCACGAAGGTCGCGGAGTACTACAAGGGCAAGATCTACGCCTGGGACGTCGTGAACGAGGCGTTCGCCGACGGCAACGGCGGCGGTCGTCGCAACTCGAACCTCGAGCAGACCGGTTCGGACTGGATCGAGGCCGCCTTCCGCGCGGCTCGCTCGGCCGACCCGAGCGCGAAGCTCTGCTACAACGACTACAACATCGACAACTGGAACTGGGACAAGACGCAGGCCGTGTACCGCATGGTCCGCGACTTCAAGTCCCGTGGTGTCCCGATCGACTGCGTCGGCCTCCAGTCCCACTTCAACTCCGGTAGCGCGTACAACAGCAACTACCGCACCACGATCTCCAGCTTCGCCGCCCTGGGCGTCGAGGTGCAGATCACGGAGCTGGACATCGAGGGCTCGGGCTCGCAGCAGGCACAGACGTACGCGAACGTCGTCAACGACTGCCTCGCCGTGCCGCGCTGCACCGGCATCACCGTGTGGGGCGTGCGCGACACCGACTCCTGGCGCGCCTCGGGCACGCCGCTGCTGTTCGACGGCTCGGGCAACAAGAAGCAGGCGTACACCTCCACGCTCAACGCGCTGAACGCCGCGACGCCGGTCCAGACGACGCCGCCGACGCAGACGACGCCGCCCACCCAGACGACGCCGCCGACGCAGACGACGCCGCCGACCCAGACGACGCCGCCCACCCAGACGACGCCGCCCACCCAGACCACCCCGCCGACCCAGACGACGCCGCCGTCCCAGCCCGGCGCGACGCTGCAGGCCGCGGCGGCCCGCACGGGCCGGTACTTCGGTGTGGCCCTGGCGGCGGGCAAGCTCAACGACTCGACCTACACGACCATCGCGAACCGTGAGTTCAACATGGTGACGGCCGAGAACGAGATGAAGATGGACGCCACGGAGCCGAACCAGAACCAGTTCAACTTCTCCCAGGGCGACCGGATCCTGAACTGGGCGACGCAGAACGGCAAGCAGGTGCGTGGGCACGCGCTGGCGTGGCACTCCCAGCAGCCGGGCTGGATGCAGAACATGTCCGGCACGCAGCTGCGCAACGCGATGCTCAACCACGTCACGCGGGTCGCGACGTACTACAAGGGCAAGATCCACAGCTGGGACGTGGTGAACGAGGCGTTCGCCGACGGCAACGGCGGTGCGCGTCGTGACTCGAACCTGCAGCGCACCGGTGACGACTGGATCGAGGC
Organism: Cellulomonas flavigena DSM 20109; assembly: GCF_000092865.1. Taxonomy (GTDB): domain Bacteria; phylum Actinomycetota; class Actinomycetes; order Actinomycetales; family Cellulomonadaceae; genus Cellulomonas; species Cellulomonas flavigena. The sequence goes on from NC_014151.1 coordinate 3,948,495, forward strand.
CGCGTTCCGCGCCGCGCGCGCCGCGGACCCGGGCGCCAAGCTCTGCTACAACGACTACAACACCGACAACTGGACGTGGGACAAGACCCAGGCCGTCTACCGCATGGTCCGTGACTTCAAGTCGCGCGGCGTGCCGATCGACTGCGTGGGTTTCCAGTCGCACTTCAACGCCCAGTCGGCGTACAACAGCAACTACCGCACGACGCTGTCGAGCTTCGCCGCCCTGGGTGTCGAGGTGCAGATCACCGAGCTGGACATCGAGGGCTCGGGTCAGCAGCAGGCGCAGACGTACGCGAACGTCGTGAACGACTGCCTCGCCGTGCCGGCCTGCAAGGGCATCACGGTCTGGGGCGTGCGTGACTCCGACTCGTGGCGCTCGTACGGCACCCCGCTGCTGTTCGACAACTCGGGCAACAAGAAGGAGGCCTACACGGCCACCCTCAACGCCCTGAACGCGGGCCAGACCCCGACCGAGACGACGCCGCCGACCGAGACGACGCCGCCCACGCAGACCACCCCGCCGACGGAGACCACCCCGCCCCCGGGCAACGGGGCCTGCTCCGCGGCGCTGACGGTCGCCAACTCGTGGCCCGGTGGCTACCAGGGCACCGTCACGGTCACGGCCGGCTCGTCCGCGATCAACGGCTGGCGCGTCACGCTCGGCAGCGTGTCGACCAACAACGTGTGGAACGGCACCCTGTCCGGCGGTGTCGTCTCGAACGCCCCGTACAACGGGTCGCTCGGGGCGGGCCAGTCGACGACCTTCGGGTTCGTCGGCTCGGGCAGCGCACCGGCGAGCACCTCGCTGGCCTGCGCCTGACCCGCAGCACCTGACCGGCTCGTGAGCCGGTGACGCCGGCGGCGCCGCATCCCTCGGGATCGGCGCCGTCGGCGTTCGCACGTCGGCACGCCGTGCTCCGTCGCGCGTCCACGCGGGTGTCGCACGGGCGTCGGCCGTGCGGGCACCGTGCGTCCTTAGGATCGACACGTGCCCCCGCGCTCCCCCCTCCCGGCCCGTCACGGGCTGCCCGCCGCCCGGGTGTGCACGCCACCGCCGCAGCGCGGTGTCCCCGACCCGTTCCCGACGATGGGTGCGTGGCTGCGGCACCGCCTGCCGGTGCACGTCGACGTGGGTGCGATGCTCGCGGAGGGCCGGTTCGTCGACGCCGACGGCCGCGTGCTGCGCGACGACGACCCGTACGTGGCCCACCGGCACGTGTGGTTCCACCGCAACGTGCGCGCCGAGCCCGAGGTGCCCGGGCGCATCCACGTGCTGCACCGCGACGAGCGTCTCGTCGTCGTCGACAAGCCGCCGTTCCTCTCGACCATCCCCCGGGGCAGGCACATCGTGCAGAGCGTCGTCGTGCGGCTGCGCGCCGAGCTCGACCTGCCGGAGCTCTCACCCCTGCACCGGCTCGACCGCGCGACGTCCGGCGTGCTGCTGCTCGCCACCGAGCAGCGCTGGCGCGCGCCGTACCAGACGGCGTTCGAGCGCCGCGCCGTCGACAAGACGTACCGCGCGCTCGCGCCGCTGCGCGACGACCTCGAGCTGCCGGCCGACGTCCGCAACCACATCCGCAAGGTCCGCGGCACCGCGCACGCCGAGGTCGTGCCCGGTGCGCCGGTCAACGCCGAGACGCACGTCGAGCTGGAGCGCGAGGTCGACGGGCTCGGCGTCTACCGGCTGACCCCGCGCACGGGCCGCACCCACCAGCTCCGGCTGCACCTGTGCGGCCTGGGGATCCCGATCGTCGGGGACCGGCTGTACCCCGTCGAGCGCGACCTCGACCTCGACGACTTCACCGACCCGCTGCAGCTCCTCGCGGTGCGGATCGCGTTCACCGACCCGGTCGACGGTCGCGGCCGCGAGTTCCACAGCAGCCGCACCCTCCCCCTCACGTGAGCCGGCGCCGACCGGATCGTGCGGCGGGTCAGGCGGTGCGGCGGCGGGCGACGACGAGCAGTGCGGCACCGGCGAGGACCGGGGCACCGGGCTGGACCGGGGTGCCGGGCTGGACCGGGGTACCGGGCTGGACCGGGGTACCGGGCTGGACCGGCGTGCCCGGCTGGACCGGGGTGCCCGGCTGGACGGGCGTCGTGGGGACGTTGGCCGCGTCGACGGCCCGCGCCACGAACTGGCCGGTGACGATGAACGCCCGCAGCTCCTCCGGCGTGCCCGCCAGGGCGGCCTGCGCCGCGGCATCGAGCGCCGGACCCGTGGTGTCCCGCCCGCCCTCGACCATCCGGTACGCCGCGAGCCGGTCGTCGGCGAGCTGCGCCTCCGCGTACCCGAAGTCGAGGAAGTCGGTGAAGTCCTGCGGGTCGCCGCTGTCGACGACCCGCTGGACGAGGGCGTCGACGTGCGGCTCGGTGGCGCCGTTGATGAAGCGCACGACGCGCAGCTCCTCGTCGACGTTCCACGCCGACACGTACCCCCCGTCGACGTAGGCGCGCAGCTCCTCGATGGTGCCGGCCAGGGCCCTGGTCGCCGACGAGCGCATCACCGGGCCGGAGGGCGCGGCGAGCAGCGCCTCGACCCACGCGCGGTACTCCTCGTCGGTCGTCCCGCTGAAGCCCGCCTTGACGAGCTCGCGGTGCGCCTGGATCTCCGGGCTCAGACCGTAGGCGGCTGCCGGTGACACCCCCAGGCCCAGGCCCCCCACTGCCACCACCACGGCCACGCCCAGAGCGCGCACCATCCTCCGCATCGGTCTCTCCTCGTCGTCGGTACCCCCTACCCGGTGACGCGCCTTTGCACCGATCCGGACAACCGCGCGAACGCTAACGCCCTTTCGTACCGCTGTGGTGCGCTTCGGGGTGGGCGCTCGCACGATCTGCACATCTCCCCGTGAACGTGGGCATGTCGGTCTTCTCTGAGTGGGGTTCACCCCGACGTCCGAGACGCGGGCACGACGCCGAGGAGGTCCCGGCCCTGGCCGAACCGACTCGCTGACGTCCACGGGACGTGGTCACACCTACGCGCCGACCGCCGAGAAGTGGTCGCCGGTCCGACCACTTCTCGCGGCGCTCGTCACACGAGACCTGCGAGGCGGTAGAGGACGAGCGAGCCCGCGACCGCAACGTTGAGGCTCGCACCCGTGCCGACCATGGGGATCTCGACGACGACGTCGAGCAGGTCGAGCGCCTCCGGCGGGACGCCGGTCTGCTCGTGCCCCAGGACCATCACCGTGCGGCCGCGGGCGACGGGGAGGTCACCGAGCCGTACGGACTCCTCGGCGAGCTCCACGCCGACCACCGCCGACCCGCGCTCGCGCTGCCGCTCGAGCCACCGCACGGGGCTGCCGGTCCAGTGGACGCATGCCGGCCGGCGCAGCGTGTTGCCGCGCGCGAGGGCCTCGGGCACCCACGGCAGCCGGGGTACCGCCAGGCACGCGCCGGCGGCGTCGCACGTGCGCAGCAGCGTGCCGAGGTTGGCGCCGTGCAGCGGCCACAGCGGGGCGGCGACCAGGTGGTCCCAGCAGCCGTGGGAACGGGAGCGACGCTCGCGTCGCAGGTCCTCGCGGGTCCGGACCCGCACCTGCGGGCGGCTCACGGGCGGACGAGGGTGACCCCTCCGGGACGAGTGCTCATGTGGGACGTGCTTCGCGGCGCACGCGGGCCATCGTCGGGAGCCTGCAGTGTGACGCCGCGACGCGTCCGGGGGCAACCCCGCACGCCGAGTGCCGCAGAGGGCGGAAGTTTCCATCTGCCGCGCGCGGCACCGCCGCTCCTACGCTCGGGCGACGTCAGACCACATCCCCATGAAACGGACATGACCATGGCTTCGACCGCCCCCGTGAACGCCCCCGTCGAGGAGGACGACGACGAGCCGTCGTGGACCGACTTCGCCGTCGCGATCCCCACGCTCGCCTTCGCGATCATCCCCTTCACGTCGCTGTGGGACAGCTTCGCCGACCCGGAGGGCGTCGCCCGCAAGTACCGCGGCGTCGCGCGCCTGCTCGAGACGGTCGGCCCGGTGACCGTCTCCGCCGTCTTCGCGGTCATCACCGTGGCGCTCGTCGCCATCGCGGTCCACAAGCGCCGCACGTACGCGAAGCAGCACTGAGCGGTCGCACGCGACGAGAGACACGCGCCGAGCCGTCCGGCCGCTCGGTGACACGGCGGGAGGGCCGGGGCACTGCCCCGGCCCTCCCGCCGTGTCGACGTCCGTGGGGCAGGACGCGTCAACTCGACGTGCACTTCCCGGCGGCCGCCCGCTTGCCGGTGACGAACAGCGCGGAGACCTGGCGTCGTCCACCAGGAAGGCACGTCCTCGAGCCGTGCGAGCGGTCGAGGTGAGGCCTAATCGATTCCGTGAGCGCGACGCGCTCCGGCGCGCCGACCAGCCGACCTACCGTGACCAGGGCGTTCCGTCGTCGGCCGGCACCACCGCCGGGGCAGCCGCGGCACGAGCGTCGTCACCACGTCGTCTCCCCCGAACGAGGTCCCCCATGCCACCCAGCACCCGCCGGCGCGCCGCCGGCCTGGCAGCCTCGGCCGCGGTCGCGGTCGCCGCCGCCCTCACCGTCACGGGCGCCACCGCGCCCGCGGCCGTCGCCGCCGCCGACCCGAGCACCCCGGTCAAGGTCAACCAGGTCGCCTACGTCCCCGGTGTCGCCAAGGTCGCGACGCTCGTCAGCTCCGCGACGTCCCCCGTACCGTGGACGCTGCGCGACGCGTCCGGCCGCACGGTCGCCTCGGGCAGCACCACCGTCAAGGGCGCGGACTCCCTGTCCGGCGACCGCACCCACCTCGTCGACTTCTCGTCGTACGACACCCCGGGCACCGGGTACGTGCTGGTCGCGGGCGGCTCCGAGAGCCTGCCGTTCGACATCTCCGCCGACCCGCTGAAGCAGCTCCGGTACGACGCGCTCGCGTTCTTCTACCACCAGCGCTCGGGCATCGCGATCGAGTCGCAGTACGTCGGAGCCGCGTACGCGCGCGCCGCCGGGCACCTGGGTGTCGCCCCCAACCAGGGCGACACGAGCGTGCCGTGCCGGCAGTCCTGCGGGTACAGCCTCGACGTGCGCGGCGGCTGGTACGACGCGGGCGACCACGGCAAGTACGTCGTCAACGGCGGCATCGCGACGTGGCAGCTGCAGAACGCGTACGAGCGGACGCTGCACGTCGACGGCGCGGACCGCGCGGCGCTCGGTGACGGGAAGCTGCGCATCCCCGAGCGCGCCAACGGGGTGCCGGACGTGCTCGACGAGGCGCGCTGGGAGGTCGAGTTCCTGCTGCGCATGCAGGTGCCGGCCGGGCGCACCGACGCCGGGATGGTCCACCACAAGATGCACGACGAGAACTGGACGGGGATGCCCACGATCCCGTCGCAGGACTCGTCGCGCCGCATCCTCGCGCCCGTCAGCACGGCCGCGACGCTCAACATGGCGGCCGTCGCCGCACAGGCAGCGCGCCTGTGGGAGCCGTACGACGCGACGTTCGCCGCGAAGGCGCTGAGCGCCGCGAGGACCGCGTACGCCGCGGCGAAGGCCAACCCGAACCGCATCGCGTCGGCAAGCGACGGCACCGGCGGCGGGGCGTACGGCGACACCTCCGTGACCGACGAGTTCTACTGGGCGGCCGCCGAGCTGTACGCGACGACGGGCGAGTCGGCCTACCGCGCCGATGTCACGGGCTCGTCATTCTACAAGGGCACGAGCTTCGCGCAGCGCGGGTACGACTGGGGCTGGACCGGCGGGCTCGGTGACACGACGCTCGCACTCGTCCCGACCGACCTGCCCGCGTCGGACGTCGCGGCGACGCGCTCGGCGATCGTGTCCTTCGCGGACGCGGCGCTCTCCCGCCTGGCGGGCCAGGCGTACCCGGCACCGAACAACGCCGGCAGCGTCTACTACTGGGGCTCCAACGGCCAGGTGACCAACAACGCCAACGCGCTGGCCCTCGCGTACGACTTCACGGGCCAGGCGAAGTACCGGACCGCCGTGTTCGGCGCGCTCGACTACCTGCAGGGCCGCAACCCGCTGAACCAGTCGTACGTCGCCGGCTACGGCGAGAAGCCCGTGCGCAACGTGCACCACCGGTTCTGGGCGAACCAGCTCGACGCGTCCCTGCCGACCGCGCCCCCCGGGTCGCTGTCCGGCGGCCCGAACAGCGAGCTGCAGGACCCGTACGCGGCGGCGCAGCTCGCCGGGTGCGCGGCGCAGAAGTGCTTCGTCGACCACATCGACGCGTACTCGGTCAACGAGGTCGCGATCAACTGGAACTCGGCGTTCGCGTGGCTGACGGCGTGGGCGGCGGAGCAGGCGGGCGGCGCGACGCCGACGCCGACCCCGACGCCCACCCCGACCCCCACGCCGACGCCGTCGGCGACGCCGAGCCCCACCCCGTCGCCGACCCCGTCGGTGACGCCGACCCCCACCCCGTCGCCGACCCCGTCCGCGACGCCGAGCCCCACCCCGTCGCCGACCCCCTCCGCGACGCCGAGCCCGACGCCCCAGCCGGCTGCGGCCTGCCGGGTGACGTACTCGGCGAACTCATGGGGCTCGGGCTTCACGGCGGCGGTCGAGGTGACCAACACCGGCTCCACCGCGTGGTCGTCGTGGCGCCTCGGCTTCACGTTCGCGGGTGACCAGAAGGTCACCCAGGGCTGGAGCGCGACGTGGGACCAGTCGGGCTCGACGGTGACCGCGACCAACGCCGCGTGGAACGGCCAGCTCGCGCCCGGCGCGACGACGAGCATCGGGTTCAACGGCTCGTACAGCGGCACGAACGCGGCACCGACCGCGTTCACGGTCAACGGGGCCGCCTGCTCCTGACGGTTGCGCACCGGGTGCCCGCCCGGTCCTGACGGCGGCCGCCGGTCCTCGTGACCGGCGGCCGTCGCCGTCCGACCTGCGGTCCGGTCCCGCCGGGCGCGGCTCAGCCGGCGCGGTCGTCCCCCCGCAGGTTGCGGACCATCGTCTGCAGCGCCCGGAACGTGTCCTGCTGCGCGGCGGGCGTCAGGCCGGCCAGCATCGCGACCTCGACGGACCGGACGGCGACGGTCGCCTCGCCCAGCCGGCGGCGCCCCTCCGGTGTGAGCGTGGTGGGCAGCACCTTGCCGACGGGCGCCTCGGTGGGCCGGGTGACGTACCCCTCGTCCTCGAGGGCCTGGAGCAGGGTGCTCATGGACTGCCGGGTGACGAAGGCGCCCCGGGCCAGCTCCGCGCCCGACATGCCGGGGCGCTGCGCGAGCAGCTCGAGGCAGGCGTAGCGCGTGACGTTCATGCCGAGCGGGCGCAGGACGTCCTCCATGGCGGTGCGCAACGCGCTGGAGACCTCCTTGAGCGCGTAGCCCATCGACGTCCCGAGGTCGACGCCTCCACCTTGACCCATGTCAGCATCCTGACATACGGTCCGCGTGTCAGGAATCTGACACGCGACGACCCGAGGAGCACCCATGCCCGTCACCGGCCCCGACTTCGTCTCCCTGCAGGTGCGCGACCTCGCCGCGTCGCAGGCCTTCTACGAGCGCTACCTCGGCCTCGTCCGCGCACCGAGCGGCCCCCCGCACGCCGTCGTCTTCGACACCCGCCCCGTCGCGTTCGCCGTCCGCGACGTCGTCCCCGGCACGGACCTCGACGCGCCGCCGCACCCCGGCGTCGGCACGGCGGTGTGGCTGCACGCCACCGACGTGCAGCAGATCCACGACGCCCTGGCGGCCGACGGCCGCACGATCGTCACGCCGCCCGTCGACGGCCCCTTCGGCCGCACGTTCACGTTCGCCGACCCGGACGGCTACCGGATCACCCTGCACGACCGCGCCTGACGGGCGCGCCGGCCCGCTGCCGCGGACATCACGCCCGCGGCAGCGGCACCCCGGCGGTCAAGCCATGTAGCGGTCGAACCACGCGAGCACGCGCTCCGGGTGCCGCTGGAAGTACGTGTACCCGTCCCAGCGGCGCGTGGTCCCCTCGATCCAGTACAGCTCCTTGTCCGGCACCGGGATGTTGTCGTACACGGACTGCACGTCGTCGGGGCGGGTGTAGACGTCGTCGCGGACCTGGTAGAGGAACGTCGGGACCGTCACGTGCCGCGCCCACGGCACCGGGGAGAAGTCCGCCAGCCGGAAGCTCGTGACCAGCCGGATCCGCTCCTCGAGGTCCGCGAGACGCCCGGCCGGGACGCCGAGCCGCTCCAGGGCACGCTCGAGCGCGACCCCGCACGACAGCGGCTGCGGCGCGACCATGCAGCGCACCCCCGCGAACACGTCGGGCCGGCGGGCCATGGCGAGCATCGTCGCGTTCGCGCCCACGCAGCGACTGAAGAGCCCCACGGTCATCTCGGCGGTGTCCGGGCGGCTGCGGACGTAGTCGAGCGACCCGACGACGTCGCGCGACTCGAACTGCCCGACGGTGAACACTCCGCCGTTCGCCGCGCCGCTCTGACCGAAGTTGCGCAGGTCGTACGCGAGCACGTTGTACCCGGCGTCGTGCAGGATCCGGTAGTCGGGGACGAAGTCGACCTCGATGTCGTTGCCGGTCGCGGCGCCGAGGGAGCGCCACGGCTCGAGGTGCGACGGGAGCCCCGCGCGGTTGAACCAGCGCGGGTGGTTGGCGACGACGAGCCGGTCGGAGCCCTCCGCGGGGATGAACCACCCCTCGAGCGGGGTGCCGTCCTGCGACGGGAACGAGACGTCCTCGTACTCCAGGCCGGCCTCGTCGGGGTGGTGGAAGAGCGGCGCACGGGGCCAGGTGCGGAAGCTCTCGGCGATCGTGTCGAGCGTCGCGTCGACCATCTCGGGCGTCGGCGTGGTGGTGGTCGTCATGGTCACTCTCCTCCGGTGGCGGGGTCGTGGTGGTCCGCGAGCGTCGTGAGCCACTGGCGCAGGAGCGCCGCCTCGGCGGGCTGCAGCGGCTCGGCGCCGTCCGCGAGGGTCGCCAGGAGACGACGGGCGGCGTCCGGGCGGGGCGGGCCGCCGGCGGGCAGGCCCGTGAGGGTGGCGACGAGACCGTCGCGCATCGTCCGCGCGACCGCCCCGTCCGCCGGCCCCCCGGTGCGCAGCAGCTGCAGGACGCAGCCGACGGCCGTGGCCTGCGTGACCTCGACCGCCCGCCGGGGCGGCACGCGCAGCAGGCCGTGGTCCGCGAGCCGCTGCATGTCCTCGAGCAGCGCCGCCTCGGCGACCTGGGCCGCGCGTGCCCGTCGCGGCCGGGCCGGGCCGTACATCGCGAGGTACAGCACGGGGTTCTCCAGGCCGAACCGCACGTGCATGTCCCACCCCGCGGCCAGGTCCGCGACGAGGTCCGCCGACCGGCGCACCGCCTGCTTGCGCTGCAGGTAGGCGGCGAACGCGTCGTCGAGCACGGCGTCGACGAGGCCGTCCTTGTCGCCGAAGTGGTGGTACAGCGTCGGGGCCCCCACCCCGGCCGCCTCGCACAGCTCGCGCGTCGTGGGCGTCACGTCGGGACGCTCGGCCAGGAGGCGCGCAGCCGCGTCGAGGAGACGTCGGCGTGGGGGTGCGGTGGTGGGCATGACATCGACGTTACAGCCGCTACTCTCATTTGTATATCGCTGATAAACGATATCCCGCGGGCTGCCCCCCGCACGCCGGACGCCGGACGCAGCGAGCCGACCGTCGTCAGCGGCCCGTCGTCAGCCTCCCGACAGCTCCCCCTGGATCCTGCGGATCACGTCCCCGAGCACACCCGTCGCCAGCAGACCGGACCCGAGCGGCCCCGAGGCGTCCTCGCCCAGCAGCGGCAGCGCACGCAGCGCGGCGCTCACCGGCGCGCTCATCCGCGCGACCTGCCACCGGACCTCGTCGTCGAGCGCGTCCGGACGGTCCGCGGCGGCGAGCGCGGCGGCCTTCGCCGCGTAGGCGGCGGCACCCAGGGCGTGCGCCCCCATGTGCGCGACGCCCGACGCCTGCGCCGCGGCGCGCGCGGCGGCGACGGCCGCGGGCGAGCGGACGGCGTCCGCGGCACGGCCCGCGACGAAGCGCCGGCGGATCTCGTCGGCGGCCCGTAGCTCGCCGCGGCCGAACGCCCGGGCGCGGGCGATCGCGTCGCGCGGCCGGTCGTCGTCCGGGGCCTCGGCCTCGAACAGCGGCAGGACGCGCTCGGCGCAGTCCGCGGCCCACGTCGCGACCGTGCGGCGGTCGGGTTCGCTCAGCGCCTGGGGAGAGACCATGCCCGACCCTCCCGCACGCCGACTGCCCTCACCAAGTCGCCACGAACCGCCCGGACGTGCAGCACTGCGGCCCCGCTAGGTTCGGCTCCCGTGGAGACCACCGGGACCGCCAGGACCGTCCGCGCGCTGACGTGGGACGGCTACCGCAACGCCCGCGACCTGGGCGGCCTGCCCACCCCGCTGTCGCCCACGGGCACCACGCTGTCCGGACGCCTCGCGCGCGGACCGCGCCGGGAGTGGCTGACCGCGGCCGGGCGGCTGGCCGCGGCGAGGTGGGGCGTGCGCACCGTCGTCGACCTGCGCAACGCCGACGAGCACGGACCGCGACCCGGTGACCCCGACGCCGCCGCCGAGCCGTGGGACGGCGTGACGGTCGTCCACGCGCCGACCGAGGACCCGGCGCACGTCGAGTTCATGACGACGTGCGGGCCGATCCTCGACTCACCCGAGTACTGGCGCCACAACGTGCGGATCCTGCCGCAGCACGTCCGCGGTGCCCTGGTCGCCGTCGGCACGGCGACACCGGGCGTGCTCGTGCACTGCCACGCGGGCCGTGACCGCACCGGCCTCGTCGTCGCCCTGACGCTCGCGCACGCCGGCGTCCCGCCCGAGCACGTCGCCGCCGACTGGGCGCAGTCGGTGCGGGACATGGCGGGCGGTGCGCCCCGCCCCGAGGACCGGCAGTCCACCTGGGGGCCGGCAGAGGTCGAGGCGTTCCTCGGGCAGACGCTCCCCGTCGTCGAGGACGTCGTCGGGGACGTCGAGCGCGTGCTCGACACCGTCGGGCTCGAGGACGACCACCGGCAGCGGCTGCGGGACCTGCTCGTCGCGGACGCGCCCTGAGTGCCGGACCCGGACCGGCAGGTCACCGCGAGCTCCGCCGCAGGCCCCTCTGGGCCCGCGGACCCGCTCGCGCGCTGACGTCCGGGCGGCACCCTGGCCGGTGTCGGTGGCCGTCCCTACAGTGAGGACCGCGCCGCTTCGTCCTGGTTCGTGACGGCGCACTCCCGGGGGGCGACGGCGGGGGCCCGCGCCCGGTGGGACGCCGCCTCCCCGCCACAGAGGTGCACCGATGCGATCCAGCCTGACGACCTCCCTCGCCGCCGCCGTGGCGCTCACGCTGCTGGCCGCCGTCCCGGCGTCCGCCCACGGGCCGCACGGCTCCGGGTACCCGCACGGCGACCCCCGTCCCACGACGTACCTGCTCGACCCGGTCGGTGACGCCGCCGACGACGTCTACCCCGAGGGCGTCGCGGCGCACGGCGACGACTTCTACGTCGGCAGCACCACCGACGGCACCATCTACCGCGGCGACCTCGACGAGCCGACGGCCACGCCGTTCCTGGCGGGCGGCGAGGACGGCCGGACCATGGCGGTCGGGCTGAAGGTCGACCGCGGCCAGCTCCTCGTCGCCGGCGGCCTCACCGGCAGGGTGTGGGCGTACGACCTGCGCACCGGTGACCTCACGGCGTCGTGGGAGGTCGAGCAGGACGGGTCGCCGACGTTCGTCAACGACCTGGCCGTCAGCCCGCGGGGCGACGTGTACGTGACGGACTCCATGCGCCCGGTCATGTACCGGATCGACGCCCGCGAGCGCCGCACGGCCGGCACGCAGCCGCTGACGCCGGTGGTGTCGTTCGAGGGCACCGACTTCACCTACGACCAGGACGTCAACGCCAACGGCCTCGTCGTCTCGCGCGACGGCCGGTACGCGCTCGTCGCCAAGACGCGGACGGCCGAGCTGTTCCGCGTCGGCCTGATCGACGGGAGCGTGACGCGCGTCGACCTCGGCGACGACGGGGTCGCGGGGGACGGCCTGCTGCTCGACGGGCGGCGCCTGTACGCGGTCGAGTGGACGACCGCCACGCCCGGCATCGCGACGGTGCGCCTGGACCGCGACTGGCTGTCCGGCACGGTCGTCTCGCGCACGCCGGACGCGTCGTTCGACGACCCGACGACCGCGGCCCGCGCGGGCCGGGACCTGCTGGTGGTCAACAGCCAGTTCGAGACGCGCAGCGCGGGCGGGACGCCGGAGCCGTTCACGGTGTCGCGGATCCCGGCGCCCTGAGCACACCGTGAGCTGAGGGATCAGGCGTCGAGCCCCGTCGGCAGCCCGTCGTCGTACAGCGCGAGCACGTCGTCGGCACCCGTGAGGGTGTCGACGACGCAGCGCGCGGGCGTGGCGTGCAGGGTCGGGTAGTCGACCTCGCCGAGCGCCGGGTCCACGGGGAATGCGAGGCGCTCGGCGTCGAGGGAGAACTGCGCGTCGACGCCGGGCTTGTTGCCGCGCGGGTCCTGCCGGTGCCACGCGCCGCGCAGGTGGACGGCGACGAGGCCGTGCAGGACGTGCCCGCCCTGGTCGTCGCCCAGCCGCTGGTAGCACAGCGCGGTCGGGACGCCCTCGGCGCGCAGCAGCGCGGCGAGCAGGTGCGCCTTGGCGTAGCAGAGTCCGACGCGCTGCTCGAGGACGTCCGCGGCCCGCAGGGTGACGCGCGGGTCGCGGACGTCGTACGAGTGCGCGACCTCGTCGCGCACCCACGCGAACGCCAGGCGCGCGAGGTCCTCGTCGGAGCCCGCCTGCGCACGCAGGTCGCGGGCCAGCGCGACGACGGCGGGGTGGTCGGCCTGGACGACGTCGTCCGCGGCCAGGAACAGCGTGGGGTCGGCAGGCTCGACGGGCGGTGACGTGGCGTTCGACATCCGCCGGAGGCTACCGGGTCGTGCGCCGGTCGGGAGCCCTCAGCCGCGTGGCAGGAAGCCCAGGAGCCCGGCGGTGAGCGCGACCCGCAGGGCCTCGCGCGTCTCGAGGTGGAGGACGGCGAGCGTCGGGTCCTGCTCGAAGGCCGCCAGCACGCTGGGCGGCGGCGGCACGTACGACGAGACGGCGCCGGCCGTGACGAGCGTGAGCAGGCCGAACCGCTGCGCCTGGTCGCCGAGCTCGGGCACGTGACGCCGCAGGAGCTCCTCCAGCGTCTCGAGGTGCGCGAGCGACGCCCGCTTGTGCCGGACCACCACGTCGACGGAGACGTTGTGCTCGAGCACGCCGCCCTGGGCGCCGAAGAGGTCGCAGAGCACGGGACGGGTGGCGAGCGAGTCGCTGAGGACGTCGGCGAGCTGCGTCGCACGGGTCCCGGGTGACGCACCGGCCTCGACGCCCCCGGCCAGCTCGGCGTCCAGGTCCGTCAGCCAGGTCCCCAGCCGGTCGTCGAGCAGCTCGAGCAGCACGGCCTCGCGGGACTCGAAGTAGCGCAGCACGTTGGACTTGGCCAGGCCGACGCGGCGGCTGAGCTCGTTCAGGCTGACGTCGGCCACGGGCATCTCGTCGAGCATGGCCGCGGCGGTGTCGAGGATCGTGCGGCGGCGGAGCTCTCGCTGCTCCTCGCTGCGCGCGCGCTGGAACGTCACGGGCGCAGCCTAACGGACCGCCGGTCCGTTGCCATCAGACCGGCGGTCCCTTAGCGTCGGGAGCCCATCAGACCGGCGGTTCCTCAGGAGACGACATGAGCGAGCAGTGGACCGAGCAGCACGTCCCCGACCAGAGCGGCCGCGTCGCGGTCGTCACCGGCGCCAGCGGCGGCCTCGGCCTCGAGACCGCACGCGTGCTCGCGGCACGCGGCGCGCACGTCGTGCTCGCCGTCCGGGACGTCGAGAAGGGCAAGCAGGCCGCCGCCCGCATCGACGGCGACACCAGCGTCCAGGCGCTCGACCTCACCTCGCTCGCGTCCGTCCGGTCCGCCGCCGCCGACCTGCGCGCGGCGCACCCCCGGATCGACCTGCTCGTCAACAACGCGGGCGTCATGTACACCCCGCGCCGGACCACCACCGACGGGTTCGAGCTCCAGCTCGGCACCAACCACCTCGGCCACTTCGCCCTCACCGGGCTCCTGCTCGACCGGCTCCTGCCCGTCCCCGGATCGCGTGTCGTCACGGTCGCCAGCAACGCCCACCGCATGCGCGCCGCGATCGACTTCGACGACCTGCAGTCGGAGCGCTCGTACAGCCGCGTCCGGGCCTACGGGCAGTCCAAGCTCGCGAACCTCATGTTCACGTACGAGCTGCAGCGCCGGCTCGCGTCGCACGGCACCACCGTCGCCGTCGCCGCGCACCCCGGGGTGTCCCGCACCGAGCTCGCCCGCAACGCCCCCACCACGGTCCGCCTGCTCCTCACGAGGCTCGCCCCGCTCTTCCAGCCCGCCGAGATGGGCGCACTGCCCACGCTGCGCGCCGCCACCGACCCCGCCGTCACGGGCGGGCAGTACTACGGGCCCGCCGGCCGTCGGGAGGTCCGCGGCCACCCCGTCCTCGTCGCGTCGAGCCCCGAGTCACACGACGAGACCGTGCAGCGCCGGCTGTGGGCGGTGTCCGAGGAGCTCACGCAGGTGACGTTCCCGGTGTGACGGGGCGCCGTCGACGAGGTCGTGCCGAGCCTCCGCGCGTCGGCGGCGAGGCCCCGGCGGTCCGCGATGCGGACCTGGCCCGGAGACCTGATCCCTCCCGTGCTTCCGTCGTGGCTGAGGGAGAACGCACCACGTCGTCCCGGCTGCCGCCACCCGGGGCCAGCCGGGACGACGCGCGCCGTCTGCCACCGCCCGCGACTCGAAGGAACCAGGATGTCTCCTCGCACCCCGCGCCCGCCCCGCGTCCTCGCGGCGGCCGAGCGAGCCCGAGCCCGCGGCTTCCGCGCCTCGAGCGGTGACGGCGTCGGACCGCTGCTGGCGGCGCTCGCCGCGGCCGTACCCGACGGCGGACGCGTCCTCGAGATCGGCACCGGCGCGGGCGTCGGACTGGCCTGGATCGTCTCCGGTCTCGGCCGCCGGCGCGACGTCGAGGTCGTGACGGTCGAGGCCGACGCGGAGCTCGCCGCGGACGTGCGCGGCGACGTGCCCGGGTACGTCGACGTCCGCACGGGCCGCTTCGAGGACCTGCACCCGACGCTCGGGACGTACGACCTGGTGTTCGCCGACGCCGAGGGCGGCAAGTGGACCGACTTCGACCGCACGCGCGACCTCGTCAGGCCCGGGGGCGTCCTGGTGCTCGACGACCTCGACGAGTCGCTGTACACGCGGCCCGAGCACCGCGCGACGGTCGCCGCCGTCGTCGCCGACGTGCACGCCGACCCGCGCTTCACCGTCGCGGAGCTCGCGTTCGACACCGGTCTGCTCCTCGCGACACGTGCGCGCGACGGCGGGACCGCGTGAGGCGCCTGCCCTTCGTCCCCGAGCCGGCGCACCCGCCGCGCAGGACGGGTGAACCGGTGACCTCACCCGCCTGACACCGCCCGCGCGCGTATCCGCGCTCCTCCCGCGGGGCTCGTCCCCGCAGACCGTCTCGCGCCCCGGCCGATCCCGCGGCCCCGCGACCCGGCGGGAAGGAGCGCGTCGTGCGCACCCGGAAGAACGTCCGCAAGCTGATCGTCGAGTACAACGCGGCGGCCGACAAGACGACCACCGCGCTGTACCGGTTCCGCGAGGCCGTCGTCGCCCTCAAGGCGGCACCCAGCCAGCTGGCCCCACCGCACACGCAGGCCAACCGCTACGACGACTACGTCTACATCCACCAGCAGTCCATGGCCGGGCACTCGAACAACGACCCCGGCCCGCACCCCGGGCACCGCGGCCCCACCTTCTTCCCGTGGCACCGGGAGTTCCTGCGGCGCTTCGAGCAGGACCTGCGGACCGTCGCGGGCGACCCGTCGATCTGCCTGCCCTACTGGGACTGGAGCGTCGACAGGACGTCGGCCGACCCCGGCTGGCCGTTCTTCACCGACTTCCTCGGGGGCGACGGCACGGGGGCCGGCATCGTCGTGCCCGACGGGCCCTTCGCCAGCGCGAACGGCTGGGTCCTCGCCATCGCCGACCCCTTCAGCAACAACGCGCAGCACCAGGCGAACCTCGACAAGCTGCAGCGCAGCTTCAACGGCACGCTGCCGACCCGGGCCGCCGTGATGGACGCCCTGGCGGTCGACGAGTACGACGTCGGCCCGTGGAACATCACCTCCGCGGGCGCGCAGAGCTTCCGCAACCGCGTCGAGGGCTGGGTCGGCCCGCAGGCGGGAGCCAACACCCACAACCGGGTGCACGTGTTCGTCGGCGGCTCCATGCTGCCCGGGACCTCCCCCAACGACCCCGTCTTCTTCCTCAACCACGCCAAGGAGGACGAGCTCTGGGCCGTGTGGATGCAGAAGTACCCCGGCGTGCCGCACTACCTCCCGCTGGACAGCGAGCCGCTGCCCGCGGGGCACTCGCACCTCGTCCGGCTGAGCGACCACATGGAGTCCCTCGCCGAGTACTTCGGCGCCGGCACCATCGACCGGCCCGTCGACCTGCTCGACCACAAGGCCATCACCTGGTACGACACCGACCTGCCGGACATCGTCGTGGAGTCGGGCCCGGCGCTCGGGTTCACCGACGTCCCCGCAGGTCTCACCCAGACGAAGTTCATCCGGTTCCGGGTACGGACACCGCGCACCGTGTCGTTCAGCGTCACCGCCGCCCCCACCGGCAACTTCACCGTGCTGGGCGGCCCGGACTTCCCGGTCGTGCCGGACGAGGCGAACGACTCCGAGGTCCTCGAGATCGGCGTGCAGTTCCACGCCGTGGGCGCGAACGTGCAGGTCGCCGCCGTCGACCTGCAGGCCACGGTCGTCGACGACGAGGGCTACTACGCGGCGAACCAGGGCGACCCCTTCGTCGTCGGGACGTTCCACGTCGAGCTCGTCGCCAGCAACATCGTCACCACCGACAGCTCGCTCGCCCTCGTCCTGGACCGCTCGGGCAGCATGGCCGACGTCGCCGCCGGTGGGGCCACCAAGAGCACGCTGCTCAAGCGCGCCGTCGGCGTCGTGCACAGCCTCATGCAGCCGACCGACGAGATCGGCATCGCACGCTTCGGCACCACCGCGGACGTGGTCCTGCCGATGACGGCCGCCTCGGCGGGCCTCGGCACGGTGCTGACCGGCACCGCCCTCGACCCGGCCGGCGCCACGGCGCTCGGCCGCGGGCTGCAGGAGGGCAGCGGCCTGATCAACGGCCCCGGGGCCACCAAGCCCAACAAGGCCGTCATCGTCATGACCGACGGCAACGAGAACATCCCGCCGTTCGTCGACGACCTCCCCGCGGGCACCGTCAGCCAGACGACGTTCGCCATCGGCCTGGGCCTGCCCGGCCAGGTCAGCGACCCCGTCCTCGACGCCGTCGCCGCCAACACCGGCGGGTACCTGCTGGTCACCGGTGACGTGTCGTCCGACACCGAGCGCTTCACGCTCGCGAAGTTCTTCCTCCAGGTCCTCAAGGACGCCACGCTCAACCAGACCGTGGTGGACCCTGCCGGCGACCTGCTGTGGAACGGCGGCAAGCACGTGGTGCCGTTCCAGGTCGCCGACACCGACGTCTCGGTCGACGTGGTCGTCCTCACCGCGCTCCCCTTCGCGCTCGACCTGCGGCTCGTCACGCCGAGCGGTGTCGAGATCACGCGGGACACGCCCGCCACGGAGCCGAACGTGCAGTACGTCGTCGGCGACGACGTGGCGTACTACCGGCTGATGCTGCCCGCGCTCGCCGCCGACCTCGCCGGCTCCCACCGCGGCCGGTGGCAGGCCGTGCTCACGCTGCGCCCGGTGGACGAGGTGGTCGAGGAGATCCGCACGCAGGAGAACCGCACGACCGTGAAGGAGCTGCTGACCCGGCTGCGGACCGCGGACAAGACCGTGCCCTACAACCTGTCGGTGCACACGTTCTCCAACCTGCGGCTCGACGTCGAGCTCGCGCAGAAGAGCCGCGAGCCCGGCAGCACCGCCACGCTGGTCGCGTCCCTGCACGAGTACGACGTGCCGCTGATCGGCGGGGCGAAGGTGTGGGCGACGGTCTCCGGCCCGGGGTACACCGGCGTCACCGTGCCGTTCGACGACCTCGGTGACGGCACGCACCGCCTCGACCGGCCGCTCAAGCGCGCCGGCGCCCACCGGTTCGTCGTGCACGCCGAGGGCCGGACCTCCGGCGGCGACCCGTTCACGCGCGAGACGCTGGTGACCGCGGGCGTGTGGCGCGGCGGCGACAAGCCGTGGGAGCCGAAGGAGGCGTCCGACGAGGAGAAGAAGGAGGAGCGCGGTCGCGACGACAAGGCCGAGCGCGCCGGGGAGTCGACCGTCGACGTCGGCAAGGTCGCCGAGCGCCTGCGGCGGGCCGCACAGGCCGAGCCGCTCAGCACGCCCGTGAAGCGGCGCGACCGGCGACCCGGCACGCCGGGCAACCTGTTCGTCGTCGAGGGGTTCGTCAACCCCGAGGGCGGCGAGGACTGACCGCAGGTGCGGCGTGGTCCACGGGGTCCCGCGACCCGGTGGACCACGCCCACCCCCGTCCTCCTGCGTCCACGGCGGCTCCCGCTACCCTCGGCCGATGGACAGGACCACCACCTCGGCGCGGGGGTTCGCCGCCACCTACGGCCGGCAGGCCGGCACCTACGACCGGACACGGTCGGCCGCGCCGGCGACCCTCGAGCCCCTGCTCGCGGCGATCGCCGCGGCGCCCGGGCGGGACGTCCTCGACGTCGGCGGCGGCACCGGGAACTACGCGGCCGCCCTGGCCGACGCGGGGTACGACGTCCTCGTCCTCGACCGGTCGCCGGACATGCTCGCGGTGGCCGCGTCCAAGGGGCTGCGCACCCGCCGCGCGGACGCCACCGACCTGCCGGTCGCCGACGCGTCCGTCGACGTCGTCACGATGGTCGCGGTGCTGCACCAGATCCCCGACTGGCGTGCCGCGCTGCGGGAGGCGCGGCGCGTCCTGCGTCCGGGCGGGGTCCTCGCGCTCGTCCTCTACACGTCGGAGCACATGGCCTCCCACCTGTTCCTCGACTACTTCCCCAGCAGCCGCGCCTGGGCGACACAGGACATGCAGCCGGTCGCCGCGTACCTCGGCGAGCTGCCGGGTGCCCGCGCGACCCCGCTGCAGATCCGGTCGACGCAGGACCTCACGATGCAGGTCATGCGCCGGCACCCCGCCCTCGCCCTGGACCCGCGGCTCACCGCGCAGACCAGCTACTTCGCGCGGCTGCACGACGAGAACCCCGACGAGCTCGCGGCAGGGCTGCGCCGGCTGGCCGAGGACCTCGAGGCAGGACGTCTCCCCGAGGGGTTCGACCGCGACCTCCCGGACGGTGACGCCTACCTGGTCACGTGGACGCGGTCGTCTCGCACCCTGCCCCCGCCGCGCGTCGCCGCCGCGGCCGAGCGGGCCCGAGCCCACGGCTTCCGCGCCTCGAGCGGCGACGGCGTCGGACCACTGCTCGCGGCGCTCGCCACGGCCGTGCCCGACGGCGGACGCGTCCTCGAGATCGGCACCGGCGCGGGCGTGGGGCTGGCGTGGATCGTCTCCGGGCTCGGCGACCGGGGCGACGTCGAGGTCGTGACGGTCGAGGCCGACGCGGAGCTCGCCGCGGACGTGCGCGGCGACGCACCTGGGTACGTCGACGTGCGCACGGGCCGCTTCGAGGACCTGCACGCGACGCTCGGCACCTACGACCTCGTGTTCGCCGATGCCGAGGGCGGCAAGTGGACCGACTTCGACGTCACGCGTGACCTCGTCCGGCCCGGGGGCGTCCTGGTGCTCGACGACCTCGACGAGGCGCTCTACACGCAGCCCGAGCACCGCGCGACGGTGTCCGCCGTCGTCGCCGACCTCTGCGCGGACTCTCGCTTCACGGTCGCGCAGCTCCCGTTCGACACCGGTCTGCTGCTCGCGACACGCTCGCGCGACGGCGCTGTCGAGTGATGGGCCTGCCTGCCGCCCGTGCGCGAGGGGCCGGACTCGTGGCCTCAACCGACGAGACGCCGGCCCCGGACGCATGCCCCTGAGCCGTCGTCACGCGAGGTCTGCGTCCGCCCCCCTGGTGGGGAGCGTGGTGGGGCCGCTCGGGTCCCACGTCGCCCAGCCCAGGTCCCACGGCGGGGCGCCGCGCTCGATCGCCGCGACCACGTCCTCGCCGGTGGCGCGGACCTCCGCAGCCTCACGGGCGGTCAGCACCCCGTGCGCGACGGCCGCCGCGAGCTCGTCCTCGTCCTTCCACTCCCACCACGACAGGTCCGGCGCCACGATCACGTCGAGCACATGGTCGAGCGTCTCGAACCCGTCGGCGGTGCGGCGCAGGGGCGCCTGGAGGTTGACGTACCAGGCGGCGACCCCGCGCTCGTCGGGCGTCGCGACGCGCCACACCTCGAACGGCTGACCGGGCCGCCCGATCCGCAGCCGCCCGGGCGGCTGCCAGACCTTGTCCCTCAGGGTCCAGCGCCGCCCCGCCATGATCCGCAGGTAGTCGCGGCGCTGCGAGGGGTCGATGGGTTCGCGCGTGACGCTGCCGACGGCCTGGTGGAGCACGATCTCGTCGGGCTCGTCGACCACGACCGTCGCCGGGCGCTCCGTCCACACGAGCCCCTCGACGACCTCGCGGACGACGACCTGGTCGCCGGGGCGGAAGTGGTCGGCCATGCGGACATCCTTGCGGACCGGGCGGGTGCGGGCGCGCGCCCCCTCGTCAGGGCGTGCGGGGCGCCGGGGCGTGCGGGCCGGTCGGGGCGGGCGGGCCCCAGTGCCCGGCGTGGGGTCCGGGGACGCCGTACGGCGCGGGCGGGCGCACCGGCGCCGTGCGGTTGCGGCGGACCTGCGTGAGGACCACGACGTTGGCGAAGTGGACGATGCCGAGCAGCAGCGCCACTCCTCCCAGCTTGGGCGCCAGCGCCTCGATCGCGTGCTGCGTGGACCGGACCGACGCGCTCACCTGGAGGTTGAGAGCCACGAAGCCCAGGTTCGCGAGATAGAAGCCGACGACGAGGAGCCGGTTGGTCGCCTCGGCGATCCGCTCCTCCCCGCCGAACACGTCGCGCAGGAAGACCTCGCCGTTGCGGGACAGCGTGCGGGCGGTCCAGACGGTCAGGCCAACGCTGAGCGTGAGGTAGACGAGGTACATGAGGACTGTGGCGTTCATGGGTGCCTCCGAGCGGACTGGGGCGTTTGAACGTGTTCAACGAGCACGTTGAACGCATTGTTGAACGCGTTCAAGTGAGGGTTCGGACCTGATAGCCAACGGGACCACCATCGCGACGGCTACCGTCGTGCAGGTGCCCGTCTTCGCCGACTTCCGCCCGGACGTCCGTCGGCAGCCCACGCCGGTCACCGTGCGGCCGGCCACCCCGGGTGACGTCGCCGACATGGAGCGGATCCAGCTGCGGGCGGGCCGCCCGGCGTACCCCGACGCGTACCGCCGCGCGGTGACCACCCCGGACGTCTGCGTCGTCGTCGCCGAGTGCTCCTCACCGACCGGCGCGCCGGTGGTCGTCGGATGGGGCCAGACCTACCACCACGTGACCGTCGATGACCCGGCGCCCCCGGGCCACTACCTCGGCGGGGTCACGGTCGACCCCGCCTGGCGGCGACGCGGCGTCGCCCACGCCCTCACCGCCACGCGCGTGCAGTGGGTCGCGCAGCGCGTCGCCGAGGTCTTCTACGTCGTGAACCCGCGCAACCTGGCGTCGATCGAGCTGCACCGCCCCTGGGGGTTCGCGGAGGTGACGCGCGCGGCGCGCCTGACCGGCATCGAGTTCGACGGCGGGGTGGGGATCCTCATGCGCGCGTCCCTGCGCGAGTGAAGGGCTCGAGCGTCGCCCCCAGCGTCGCCGCGTCGCGGTACAGCAGCGTCGTCATCCCGAGCGCAGCCGCGGCAGCGACGTTCTGCTCGCGGTCGTCCACGAACAGGCAGCGCTCGACGGGCACGCCGGCACGCGCGGCGGCGATCTCGTAGATGCGGACGTCGGGCTTGGCGACGCCGACGGACGAGCTGTTGACGACGTCGTCCGCGAGGTCGCGCAGGCCGAGGCGCTCGAGGTCGTCGTCCAGCCACGGCGTCGCGTTGGTCACCAGGACGACAGGGCAGTGCGCCCGGACCCGACGGAGAAGACGCACGACGGCGTCGTCGACCCGGGCCTCGGCGTGGGTGAGGGCCCTGGCCAGCGCGTGGGCGTCGGCGTGCGGGACGTCGGCACCCAGGCCCTCCACGACGGCACGCTCCCACTGCTCCCGGGACAGCAGCCCGGCGACCAGCGCCTCGCCGTGCGGCGGCGCGAACCCGACGGCCGCCGTCGTGCCCACCGGCAGACCTGCCCGCTCCTCCAGCCTCGACAGCACGTCGGTCCGGTAGTGGCGGATCACCCCGTCGATGTCGCACAGCACGGCGTCGAAGGGACGGTCGGGGGCGGCGTCCACGGGCGGCACCCGCCATGGATACCACGCACCTGCCGCTACGTTGGCCGGGTGACCCCGGCCGACGCGCGCGCGACCTGGGGTGCGTGGTGAACGATCCCGACGAGGGCGTGGCCGCCGACGGCACCGTCCGCACGGGTGCGCGTCGCGACCGCGTGCCCGCCGTCTTCGAGGACGTCCTGCGGGACGCCGTCGCGGGCGTCGAGGGGTCCGGCGCGTCCCTCTACGTCTACGGGTCCGTCGCCACCGGCAGGGCACGCCCCGGGTCGTCGGACGTGGACCTGCTGACGATCGACCTCACCGACGCGACCTCCCTCGCACGCCGTCTCTCGGCCCGCTATGCCGACCGGTGCCGCGGTGTGGAGATCGCGGCCGCGGCAGGCGACGAGCTCGTCGGCGACTCCGACGCGGCCTACGGTCTGCGGGTCTTCCTCCGCCACTACTGCGTCCACCTCACCGGCCCCGACCCGGCAGCGACCCTCCGGGCGTACCCCGCCGACGCCCGCGCCGCACGCGGGCTCAACGGCGACCTCGGGCAGCACCTGCTCAGGTGGCGGCAGCGCCTGGAGACCGGGAGCGAGAGCGCGGACCGACTCGGCGCCCGGGTCGGCCGCAAGACGCTGCTGGCCGTCGCGGGACTGGTGAGCGTCCACGACGGCACGTGGACGACCGACCGCACGCGCGCGGCCCGGCGGTGGGGCGAGATCGAGCCGACGCTCGCCGCACCCCTCGCGACGCTGCACGGCTGGGCGCACGACGGGCCGCCCTCGACGTGCGACGACGTCCGACGGGCGCTGGGTCACGACGGGGTGGTCGCGGCCGTGGTCGCGCTGTTCGACCGACGCATCGGCTCCTGGCAGGCCCCCGCTGCGGGCGGTTGAGCCCTCCGGGACCGCGACGCGGCGCCCACGAAGGCCTGCTCGCGACCTTCGACCGCCCTCAGACCTCGTCGCGCCACGTGTGCTGCGGGTCGTACCCCAGCAGGCGGCGTGCCTTTGTCGATGGACAGCAGCGTCTCTCGGCCCTCGATCAGGCGTGTCACGAGGACGTCCGGGAAGTACTCGGCGACGAGCTCCGCCGACGGCCGGTCGAGCACCGTGTCGGGCGAGGCGATGATGAACGCCTCGAACCCGCGCACGTCGCTCTCGAGCGCGAGCCGGACCGCGAGGGCGCCGTCGCGGGCGTCGATGTAGCCCCACAGGTTCCAGATGCGGCTGCGCGGGTCGGCCGCGAAGCCCGGGAACGCGGCGTAGTCGCCGACCTCCATGACATTGGAGAACCGCAGTCCGATCAGCTTGAGCTCCGGGTCCCAGCGCGTGAAGTGGCGTGCCATCTCCTCCTCGACCGCTCTGGACGGCGTGCGACGCACGCACGAGACTCGGCCGACAGGTCCCCACCGCCTCGACGACACCGGAGGGCAGACACCGTGGAGTACACCGCCTCGGTCCGCAGCACCGCCGGCTCGCACGAGGTCGCCGTCGCAGCAGGAGGGCAGCACCGGTCGCTCGACCTGCCCGCGCGCGAGGGCGCTGCGGGCTCCGACGTCAGCGGCGGCGAGCTGCTGTTCCTCGCCCTCGCGACGTGCGCCACCAACGACGTGTACCGCGAGGCGGCCGCCCGGTCCTTGCCGGTGGACGCGGTCGACGTCGAGGTCTGCGGGTGGTTCGACGCACCCGGCGCGCGGGCGCGCGACGTGACGTACCGCGTCACCGTCGTGTCGTCGGCACCCGAGGAGCAGGTGCGCGAGCTCGTGGCCCACGTGGACGCGATCGCCGAGGTGCACGGCACGCTGCGCAGCGGTGCGACCGTGCGGCTCGACGAGGTCCGCGTCAGCCGGCCGCCGGAGCCGTCCTGACGCGGCCTGCTCACACCGGCGCCGGAACGGGCTTCGTCGGTGGGCTCGGCTGCCCTAGGCTCCGACACGTGCTGATCTGGATCAACGGGGCGTTCGGCGCGGGCAAGACGCAGACGGCGTTCGAGCTGCGCCGTCGCCTGGCCGACGGGCACGTCGCCGACCCCGAGCTGATCGGCTTCGCGCTGCACCGGACGCTGCCCCCGGCGGCACGCGGCGACTTCCAGGACCTCGCGGCGTGGCGATCGGCCGTGGTCGACGCCCTCGAGCACGCCGAGGCCACGCACCCCGGGCCCGTGCTCGTGCCGATGACGGTCGTCCGCGACGACTACTTCGACGAGATCGTGGGCGGACTGCGGTCCCGCGGTGTCGACGTCCGCCACTACGCGCTCGTCGCGAGCCCGCAGACCCTCCGCAAGCGGCTGAGCACCCGCATCGCGTTCGTGCGCGGTGGCCTGCGGCGCGAGACCTGGGCGGTGCAGCAGATCCCGCGCTGCGTCGCCGCCCTCTCCCAGGAGCGTTACGCCACGCACGTGGACACCGACCACCGCACCACCGACGAGGTCGTCGAGTGGATCGCGGCCGACGCCGGTCTCCCGCTGACCGCGCCCCGGCTCGCACCGTGGAGCCACCAGCTGCATCGTCTGCGGGTGGGCGTCGCCCACATCCGGTAGCCGCGCAGCAGCGCCCTCACCGTCGGTCACCTGTGGCAGGCTCGACCGGCGCCGGCACGGCGACAGCCCGCCCCACGGCACTCGCAGCGCCGAGGACCGACCGACGGAGACGAGACGACGATGTCCGCACAGCTCTCGCGCATGTTCAAGGCCTACGACGTGCGAGGGCTCGCACCGGGCGAGCTCGACGCCGAGGTGGCGTACGCCGTCGGTGCCGGGTTCGCCGACGTCGTCGTCGTCCCCGAGGCGCGCCCCGGTGACCGCCCGCGCGCGGTCCTCGGAGCCGACATGCGGCCGTCCGGCGGTCCGCTCGCCGACGCGTTCGCCGCCGGGCTGACGGCTCGCGGCGCGGACGTCGTCCGGCTGGGACTCACGTCGACGGACGAGATGTACTACGCGGCCGGGTCGCTCGACGTCCCGGGCGTCATGGTCACCGCGAGCCACAACCCGGCGCCGTACAACGGCTTCAAGCTCTGCCGGGCAGGTGCGCGTCCGGTCGCCCGCGGCTCGGGTCTCGACGCGGTCCGCGACGCGGCCGAGCTGCACCTGCGCGGTACCGCGAGCCCGCACCCCGCGGCGCCGGGCCGCACCGACCACCAGGACGTGCTCGGTGGGTACGCCGCCTTCCTGCGCTCGCTCGTCGACCTGTCGGACGTCCGCCCGCTCACGGTCGTCGTCGACGCGGGCAACGGCATGGCGGGCCTGACGACGCCCGCCGTGCTCGGCGAGGCCGCCGGGCTGCCGGGCCTGCCCGTCACCGTGATCCCGCTGCACTTCACGCTCGACGGCACGTTCCCGAACCACGAGGCGAACCCCACGCGGCCGGAGAACCTCGAGGACCTGCGGCGCGCGGTCCTCGAGCACGGCGCCGACGTCGGCCTGGCGTTCGACGGCGACGCCGACCGGTGCTGCGTCGTCGACGAGACCGGGACGCCGGTCAGCCCGTCCGCGCTCACGGTGCTCGTCGGGCTGCGCGAGATCGAGCGCGAACGGGCGGCGGGGCGCGAGCCCACGATCGTCCACAACCTGATCTCCTCGCGCGCGGTCCCCGAGCTGCTCGGTGCCGCGGGCGCACGCCTCGTGCGGACCCGCGTCGGTCACGCCGACGTGAAGGCCGCCATGGCACGCCACGGCGCCGTCTTCGGCGGTGAGCACAGCGCGCACTACTACTTCCGTGACTTCTACTGCGTCGACAGCGGCATGCTCGCCGCCCTCCACCTGCTCGCGACCGTCGGCGCGCAGGACAGGCCGCTGTCGGCGCTGGTCCGCGACCTGGACCCGTACTCCGCCAGCGGGGAGATCGACCACGTGGTCCCGGACGTCGCCGGGGCGCGCGCACGGATCCTCGAGGCGTACGTCCGGCGGGTCGACGCGCCGCCCGTGGAGGTCGACGAGCTGGACGGGCTGACGGTCTCGAGCTGGGCACCGGGCTCGGGCTGGTGGTTCAACGTGCGGGCGTCCAACACCGAGCCGCTGGTGCGCCTCAACGTGGAGGCGACGAGCGACGACGTGATGCAGGACGTGCGCGAGACCGTGCTGCGCCTCCTCGCGGTGGGCTGAGGCCGGACCCCGGCGCCCCGCCCGTCACCGGCGCCGCCGCACCGACCCGTCCGGGCGCAGCTCGACCACCGTGCCGGCGCCGAGGCGGCCGAGGAAGTCGTCGTCGTGGCTCACGACGAGGATCGCGCCCCGGTAGGCCTCCAGCGCCTCGACCAGCTGGGTCACGCTCGGGATGTCGAGGTTGTTCGTCGGCTCGTCGAGGATCAGCAGCTGCGCCGGCGGCTCCATGAGCAGCAGCCGGGCCAGGTTGACCCGGAACCGCTCGCCACCGGACAGCGTCGCGACGGGACGGTCGACGTCCGGCCCGCGCAGCAGCAGCCGGGCGAGGTGGTTGCGGACGTCGCCCGGGGTGGCCCGGGGGGCGACGTCGCGGACGTTGTCGAGGGCCGAGCGGGTGTCGTCCAGGTCGTCGAGGCGCTGCGGCAGGTACCCGACACGGTCGGTGAGGAGGCGGCCGTGCGGGCGGCCGGGGACGGGAGGTGCGCCGGTGACCAGCTGGTCGAGGAGCATCGACTTGCCGACGCCGTTCGGTCCGACGAGCGCGACCCGCTCCGGCCCTTGGACCACGACCACGCTCGCGCCGTCGTGCAGCTCGACGAGGCGCCGGCCGCGCGGGACGTCCGGGTCGGGCAGCGTGAGGTGGATGTGGTCCTCCTCCCGCACGCGGGCGTCCGCGGCGTCGACCGCCGCCTGCGCGGCCTGGACCCGCGCGGCCAGGGTCGTGCGCAGCGACCCCGCCGACGCCCGTGCGCTGCTCGCACGGGTGCGGGCGACGATCCGCGGGATGCCGCCGTCGCGCTGCGTGGCGCGTGCGGTGCGCTCGCGGCGCGCGAGCTTCGTCTCCGCCTCGATGCGCTGCCGCTTCTCCGCACTCAGCGTCTGCTGCGCGGTGCGGGCCGCCTGCTGCGCCGCGGCCTGCTCCTGCGCGCGGTGCTCGGCCCATGCGCTGTACGGTCCGCCGACCACCTCGAGCCCACCGGTGTGCAGCTCGGCCGTGGCGTCCATCTGCTCGAGCAGCGTCCGGTCGTGGCTGACCACCACGAGCGCCCCGGGCCACGTGCGGACGAGGTCGGCCAGGCGCTCACGTGTGGGCCGGTCGAGGTTGTTCGTCGGCTCGTCGAGGAGCGTGACCGGTGTGCGGCGCAGCCGCAGGCCCGTCAGCGCGACGAGCACGGCCTCACCGCCGGAGAGCTCGCCGACGCGGCGGTCGAGACCGATCCCGGCGAGCCCGACGTCGTCCAGCGCCTTGTCCGCGCGGGCCTCGACGTCCCAGTCGTCGCCGACGGTGTCGAAGTGCCGGACGTCGACGTCGCCGGCCTCGATCGCGCGCAGCGCGGCCACCACGCGGTCGACGCCGAGCAGCTCCGCGACGCTCGTCGCACGACCGAGGGTGAGCGTCTGCGGCAGGTAGCCGACCTCGCCGGTCGTCTCGACGCGGCCGGACGTCGGTGGCAGCACGCCCGCGACCAGCCGCAGGAGCGTGGACTTGCCGGCACCGTTGCGCCCGACCAGACCGGTCCGGCCGGTCGTGAACGTCCCGCTGACGTGGTCGAGGACGACCGTTCCGTCGGGCAGCTCGAGGACGACGTCGTGCAGGGTGACGACCGGGGAGGGCATGCGTAGGGGTCCTCCGTTCTGCGGTGGGCGCGGTGGTGGGTCAGCCACGCCCCGTCGTCGCGTGGTCCGTGCCCGGCGCGTCGACGTGGCGGGACACCCAGGTCTCGACCTCGGCGAGGGCCCGTGCGGGCTCGGCGAAGAGCACCCCGGACCACCCGTGCCGGCGTGCCGCCTCGACGTTGAGGGCGTTGTCGTCGACGAGCAGCACGCGGTCCCCGGGGACGCCCGTCGCCCGCTCGACGTGCTCCCAGAAGCCGGCCTCCGGCTTGCGGTGGCCGACCGCGCTGCTGTCGAACACCCAGTCGAAGGCCTCCACCTCCAGCAACGCACCCCATACGGTGCGCCACTCGGCCACGTTGTTCGTCCCGATCGCGTGCTCGACGGGCGCGGGGTACCGCGCGACGGCAGCAAGGACGTCCACGGCCGCGACGCTCTCGTGGAAGGGGTGCGGCGCTCCCCAGATCCCCCGGGCGTCCGCGGGCGTGCAGCGGCCGCCCTCGCCGTTGACGCGTGCGGCGAGGTCGGTCGCGAAGTCGTCGAGAGCCAGGCGCCCCGTCTCGACCCGGTCCCACGCCCCCTCGTCGCCCAGCAGCCGGTGGCGGACGCGGTCCCAGACGGTGACGTCCAGCCCGACCCGGCGGGCGAACGCCGCCTGGTCGGCGCTCGCCCCCGTGACGAGCACGCCGTGCAGGTCCCAGACGATCAGGGCGCGCGTGACCCCGTTCACGAGCGCCGGGAACGACGGTAGGCCTCGATCAGCTCGGCGCTGCGCGCGTCGGCCTGCCGGGCCGTCCGCGGCTCCGGCACCGCGGCCGTCGCCGGCAGCGGGTGGTCGAGGAAGGCGAGCACGTCGCGCACGGTGGCGTCGTAGTCCGCGGTCAGCCACTCGTAGTCGACCTCGAGCACGGGGACGTCGAGCGCGGCCAGGTGCTGCGACCACCGCGCGTCGTGCGCGTCGATGGTCCCGACCACGCGCTCGATCTCCTCGAGGGGGTCGCCGCCACCGGTCGCCCAGTACGGCTCGGGGTGCCGCACCTCGTCGACCGCCGACCCGTCGGCGGGCGCCACGTACGTCCCCGTCGCCTGGGCGCGCAGCATCGAGACCGCCTGCGCGACCCGGTCCCGCCGCCGTAGCCGGACGACGACGGCGTCGGAGCGCGCGGCGCGGGGCACGGCGCCCCGGACGTCGTCGAGCCACCCGTCGTCGAGGGCCGCCGCGAGCTGGTACCAGTGCACCTTGGCGCCGAACACGGCACCCGGTGCGGTGCGGGCGGCCATCGCGTCGACGTAGGCGTCGAGGTCGCCCGGGCGGGGCGCGCCGGGCGTCGACGACGGGGCTGCGGTGCCGGAGTCGACGAGCCGCTGGTGCAGGCGGCTGCGGCCGAGCCACTCGTCGGGGGCCCCGAGGCCGCCCTGCGCGCTGAGCGCGCCGCACAGCAGGTTGCTGCCCGTCCGCTCCTGGCACGCGACCACGTAGGCGGCGACGGGGCCCGGCACGTCAGGCGCCCTCGACGTGCAGGTCGGCCCGCGAGCGCGGGTCGTGCGTCGCGACGTAGTGGTCCTCGGCGGCCACCCAGCGGACGATCCACTCGTCGGCGTTCTCGCCCCGCTCGGCCTGCCGGCGCAGACGCGTCTCCTCGGACGTCTCGACCCAGACCGCGACGTCCACGAGGTCGGCCAGCTGCGGGCGCAGGGTGTAGACGCCCTCGACGACGACGACGTCCGGCATGGCCTGCTCGACCCAGACGCCCATCGTCGCGTTGTCCCAGTCGTACCGCTGGTAGCGCAGCGTGGCGTCGCCGCGCCGGACGGGCTCGAGGACCTCGCGGCGCAGCCGCTGCCAGTCGAAGTACTGCTCGACCCCCGCCGCCGGGTCGAGGGCGGCGCGCTCGTCGTCGTCCATGTCGCGGTAGAAGTCGTCGCCCTCGACGACGACGGCCCGGCCGAGCGAGCCGACGACGGCCCGCGCGAACGTGGACTTGCCGGCGCCACCCTGACCGTCGATCCCCACGAGGACGGGTCGGCGGTCGACGGCGGAGACGAGGGCGCGCAGGGTCTCGGCGGCGTGGTCGGTGGTGGTGGTCATCGTCGTCCTCTCGGTCAGGAACGGTAGGCGGCGGCCTGGATGTGGTGGAGCTGGGAGTAGAGCCCGCCGGAGGCGACGAGCTCGTCGTGGCTCCCGACCTCGTGGACCCGACCGTCGGCCATCACGACGATCAGGTCCGCCATCCGGACCGTCGTGAAGCGGTGGGACACCAGCACCGTAACGGCGCCGGTCGCGTGGTGCGTGCGGCGGGCGTGCTCGGCGTACCGGGTGAACAGGGCGTACTCCGTCTCGGCGTCCAGTGCCGAGGTGGGCTCGTCCAGGACGACGAGCAGCGGGTCCTCGCGCATGAACGTGCGGCCGAGCGCGAGCCGCTGCCACTGCCCGCCGGAGAGCTCCGCGCCGTCGGCGTACGTCTTGCCGAGCGGGGTGCGCAGCCCGTCCTCGAGCTGGTCGACGACGTCCTGCGCGTCGGCGCGGGCGAGCGCGGCACCGACGCGGACCTCGTCGTCGACGTGGCGGACGTCCCCGACGCCGACGGCCTGCACGGCGGGGAGCTCGAACCGCACGAAGTCCTGGAAGCACGCGGCGAGGCGGGCCGACCAGGCGTGCGGCGCGAGGTCCCGCAGGTCCACGGCGTCGACCCGCACGGTGCCGGACGTCGGCTCGTACAGGCCGCACAGGATCTTGACGAGCGAGGACTTGCCCGAGCCGTTCTCGCCGACGATGGCGACGGTGGCGCCCGCGGGGAGCGACAGCGACACGTCCCGCAGCGCGAGGTCCGGCGAGCTGTCGTACCCGAACGTGACGCGGTCCACCTCGATGCCGCGGGTCAGCCGCGCCGGCGGGGTGCCGGTCCCGTCCGGCGTCGGCGGTGCGGCCTGCTCCTCGGCCTCGCGCATGCGACGGAACGTGCTGCGCAGGCGTGCGAGGTCCTGACCGACCGTGACGGCGGCCGTCACCTGGAGGTTCACCTGGGCCGCCGCGACGACGACGAGGACGACGTCGCCCGCGGAGCGCTCCCCGGCGAGGGCGGCACGCACGACGATGAGCACGGCCGCGACGTAGGCCGCGACGAACGCCAGCTGCCCGAGCAGCCGCAGGAGCGCGCCACGGACCTGGGCCCGGTGCAGGGTGGCCGTCGCGTCGCTCCAGAGGGCCGAGTGCCGGGTGCGCATCTCGTCCCGGAGCCGCAGGACGCGCAGCTCCTTGCTCGCCGACGCCGTGGTCGCCAGCCGGTAGAGGTGCCGCGCGCCGCGCGTCGACGGGGCGCTCTCACCCCGGGCACGATCCACGACGCGCTCCGCCGCACCACCGAGGACGAGCGCCGGCAGGGCCGCCAGCGGCAGCAGGAACAGCCAGGGGTCGACGGTGCCGAGCGCGACGAACGTGAGGATCAGCGCGCCGGCCAGACCCATCGCGGTCAGCAGGGCCTGGAGGCCGACCCGGAGCCGCTGGATCTCGCGCTCCAGGACGGTCAGCGTGTCCGCGAACCGCGGCGAGTCGTGGTGCGCCATGCTCGCGGACCCGTTGGAGATGGTCATGAAGCGCGCCTCGTACGCCAGGACGTCCAGCTCGGCGAGCTCGAAGTAGGCGATGTGCGCGAAGTGGGCGAACGTCAGCGTCGCGATGCCGGCGGCGGCCACGACGACCGCGGCGACGACGACCCTGCCCGCGGCGCCGTCGACCGCGGCGTCGGTCATGGCGCGCAGCGCGAGCGCCGTGAGCGGTGCCGCGACGGTGCCGGCGACCATGAGCGCGAGTGCGACGAGCGTGCGGCCGCGGTCCTGCCGGTAGCAGGTGACCAGCAGCTCGAGGGTGTCGGCGGTGCCGCGACGCCAGGCACCGAGGAGACGTCGGGCCCCGGTCATGCGACCTCCTCGAAGCGGCTGGCCTGCAGGTCGAACAGGTGGGCGTAGGTACCGCCGAGGTCCATGAGCTCGTCGTGCGTCCCGCGCTCCTCGACACGTCCGTCCCCCAGCACCACGATCGTGTCGGCGTGCCTGACGGTCGCGAAGCGGTGCGAGATGAGCAGGGTCGTGACGCCCGCGGCGTGGCGACGGATCTCCTCGTGGAAGGCGACCTCGGCGCGCACGTCGAGGCTCGCGGTGGGCTCGTCGAGGACGAGGACCCCCGCACCCTGCCGCACGGCGAACAGCGCACGGGCGATCGCGATGCGCTGCCACTGCCCGCCGGACAGGTCGACGCCGTCGACGAGGCGGGAGCTCAGGGGCGTCGCGAGCCCGCGCGGCAGGCTGTCGACGAGGTCCTGGAGGCCGACGTCGCGGACGACCGCCCGGACGGTCTCTGAGTCGTCGAGGTGCTCGACGCTCCCGAACGCGATGTTCTCGGCGAGGGTGAGCTCGTAGCGCAGGAAGTCCTGGAAGACGACGCTGACGTGCCGCCGCCACTCGCGGGCGTCGACGCGGTCGATCGGGACGTCGCCGACCAGCACGGCCCCTGCCGTGGGCTCGTACAGACGGGTGAGCAGCTTGACGAGCGTCGTCTTGCCGGCGCCGTTGGCGCCGACGACCGCCGTGCACCGGCCGGGCTCGAGGACGAGGTCGAGCTCGTCGAGCGTGCGGCGCGTGGTGCCGGGGTACTGGAAGCCGACGCGGGAGAACCGGACGGGCTGCGCCGCGACGGGGACGGGCACGGGCAGCGTCGGGGCGTCGCTGGCCGCCGCGCGGTAGGGGCTGTCGTCGACGGCGCGCTCGACGTTCGCGATGGCACGGCGTGCGTACATCCCGAACTCCGTCTGCATGTCGGCCTCCGGGTAGAAGTCGCCGAGGAGCAGCGCCCCGAGGACGCACTGCACGACCAGGACCAGGGCGTCGACGGGGAGGGCCCCCCGTGCGGCCGCCAGCCCCGCGGACACCAGGACGGTGCCCGCCAGGACCAGCCCGACGGGTGCGTAGACGAGGTAGGGGCGCAGGTAGATGCGCCGCCGCGCCACCCACACGGGCGCCATCCAGGCGCGGTACGTGTCGACGTACCGGCCGCGCAGCCAGCCGATGAGGCCGAACACCCGGATCTCCTTGGCAGCGCCGGCGCGGGTGCCGATCTCGCGGTAGTAGTCGGCCTCACGGCCGGTCCGGGCCAGCGCGGGGAACACCGCGGCGTAGCTGCGCAGCCCGGTGCGCACGCCGTAGCGGAACATCAGGGTGGCCCCGCCGAGGACGACGGCGGCCCACCACCCGAGCGCGACGCCGGCGACGGTCACGAGGCCGAGGAGCTGCAGGTACCGCGGGATCAGGGCGAGCTGCCCGCAGCACCCTGCGCCCGGGCTGTGGTGGCCGGCGTCGATCTCGCGCGTCGCCTCGGCCAGGTCGTCCAGCAGCACGGGGTCCTCCAGGGGCCCCACGTCGGGGGTGCGCAGCACGGCCTGGAGCAGGTCGTCCACGACCACCCGGTCGATGCGCCGGGCCAGCAGCTCGCCGGCGACGAACTCGACCTGGGCGAGCACCTGCTGGACGGCGAGCGCCCCGGAGGCGAGCAGCAGCCACGGCACCAGGGCCTCCCAGGCACCCGTCGCGTCACCGGCGGTGACGTACCCCGGGATGGCGCCCACCGTGGCGCTCGTCGCCAGGACGAACACGACGGGCAGGACGCCGAGCAGGACGCCGACCACGACGAGCCCGGCGACGAGTCCCGGGGAGCCGGCGCGGGCGGTGAGCCGGGCGATCTCGCGCTGGCGGCCGAGGGCCTCGCGCACCGTCCGCAGCACGCGGCCCGTCACGCGGTCCTGCTCACGTGGGTGCCGATCCGGTGCGCCTCGCGCAGCAGGTCCTCGCCCCAGGTGTCCCAGAGGCCGTCGAGGCGGGACGTGAGCAGGACGGCGTCGACGGCGTCGTCGGCCAGCCCTGTGTGCACGCCCAGCGCGTGCCGGGCGGTGCCGACGGTGCCCTGCCGGGCCGCGTCGTCCAGCGCTGCGGCGTCGAAGTCGACGAGCGTCAGGTCGTGGTCGAGGTCGCCGGGGAGGCGGTGCCCCGCGCCGACGACGGCGACCCGCGACGTCCCTGCCGGGAGCGCTCGCAGGGCCCGGCCGACCTCGTCAGCGACGGACCGCCCTGCCACCTGCCGACGCCAGCCGGCCAGGGCGAGGAAGTCGTCCTCGGCGCTGCCGGGCCGGTCACCGGTCTCGTGCGCGACGAAGATCTCGACGGCCGGCTCGGGGTGCATGTCGAGGAACTTCCACGCGTTGCGCTCGCCGCTGGCGATGTTCGCCTCGGTCGCCCGCTCGTGCGGTCCCTCGACCGCCCAGGCGTCCAGGTCGAAGCGCAGCGGCACGCCCGCGGCGTGCATGCGGTAGCCGAGCTCGAGGTCCTCGACGCCCCAGTTGCGGAACGACTCGTCGAAGCCTCCGACGGTGGCCAGGTCGTGCGCGGTGACCGAGAAGTTCATGGACCAGAAGAACCGCCACGGCAGCGCGAGCGACCCGAGGTCGAAGCCGCAGCCGGCGAGCCGGGCGTGGCGCATGTCCTGGAAGGCGGGGTTGGTGGCGTACGCGCGGACGAGCTCGGCGGGCGTGTCGGTCGCGAGCCGGCGCTCCAGGTCCGGCACGGGGACGTACGGCTGGTAGCCGTAGCAGTAGCCGAGGACGGCACCGGGCCGGTCGTGCGCCGCGAGGTGGGCCCGTAGCCAGCCGGGGCCTGCGAGCGTGCCGGAGTCGAGGAACGCGACCACGGGCGCCGACGCGGCGGCGGCGCCCGCGTTGCGCGCGGTGGCGACCCGGTAGCCCAGGTCCTCCTGGAACAGGTACGTCAGCCGCAGGCGGTCGCCGAACGACCGGGCGACGTCGGCGCTGTCGTCGGACGAGCCGTCGTCGACGACGACGACCTCGAATTCCTCGCACGGGAGGTCCTGCGCCGCGAGCGATTCCAGGCTGCGCCGGAGCCATGCGCTCCGGTTGTACGTGGGAATGACCACGGAGATGTTCGGGGCAGGCGTCATCAGACGATTCACCTCAGCGTGCGGCGACGGGTTTCCGCTGTGCACATTAGGTGCCCCGCGCGCCGTGGTCCGGCCGTGCGGGCGGCAGGATCCGGACATGTCCCCCTGCGGACAAACTGGACGCATGTTCACCCGCAAGCCTGGTTAGAGTGACCCCAGTCACAACCGATCACGTGCCGGCCGGGCCTCTCCTGGTCGCGCTCCCGCAGCACCGAGGAGACCTGGTGAACCGCACGCCCACGTTCGAGATGCTCGGGCTGGTGGCCGAGGACGAGCGTGTCTACGGCGCTCTCCTCGAGCACCCCCACTGGGACCTGGTGGCGTTCGCCGTGAACCTCGAGATGTCGATCGAGTCCGTGGAGGCCACGCTCGACCGGCTCGCCGACCGCGCCCTGGTGAACCACGACCTGGCCGCGCCGTCGTTGTGGCGGCCGGTGCACCCGGAGCTGGGCCTCGGGGCCCTGCTGGCCACCCTCGAGGCCAACGTGCTGGAGGGGTGGGACGAGGTGCAGAAGCTGCGGCGCCAGGTGAGCACCCTCGCGAACGGCTTCGACGCACGCCCGTACCGCACGGGCACGCTCGAGCACACCGAGCGCGTCGTCGGGCCCGCAGCGGTGAGCATGCGGCTGACGGACCTCGCGGCGGCGGCGAGCACCAGCGTCGACCTGCTCGTCCCCACGGTGGCCGTGGGGCTCGGCTGGGACCAGCTGCTGCACGACGCGGTCCGTGGCGGCGACGTGGCGATGCGCTCCGTCCACACCGCGGGCGAGCTGCGCAGCGCGCCCGGCCGGGCGCGCGTCGACCGGCTGCGAGGGCTGGGCGTCGACCTGCGGGTCGCGCCGTCGCTCGCACTGCCGACCGTGCTGCTCGACCGCCGGACCGCCGCGGTCCCCATCGACGAGCACGACGTGACGCGGGGCCTGCTCGTGATCTCCTTCCCGCCGATCGTGACCGCGATCGTCGCCATGTTCGACCTCGTGTGGCGTGGTGCGGACACGGCCGACGGCGGTGCCGCACCGCTCGCACCCGCTCAGGAGGGCGAGCCCACCCCCCTGGAGCGCGAGCTGCTCGCGCTGCTGGCGGCCGGCTGCACGGACGAGCACGCCGCGAAGCGGATGGGTGTGTCGGTCCGGACGGTGCGCCGCATGGTGGCGGCTCTCATGGTCCGGCTGAAGGCGCAGTCCCGCTTCCAGGCGGGCCTGCGCGCCGGCGAGCAGGGGTGGCTGGACACCACCGCCTGACCCCCGCCATGGCACGAACGTGCCATGGAACCATCCGGACGACTCTTTCGCTTTACCGCCCCACCGCTCCCGCTTAGTGTCGAATTGTCGGCGCATCGGAGCGCAATTCTCAGGTGGGCGGGAGCTGGCGTCCGCGCCGACCTCCGAACATTCCGCACGCCTGCCCAAAAAATGCGGTCGCGTGCTGCTCGCGCGCATCCACGGAGCAAGGAGGAGAGCACCTTGAGGCCATTTCTCTACCACGTGCACGGTGTGGGGCGGCACGACTTCTCCAACCTCGACCCGGGCGACCTGCTCGCGGTCGAGGCGGTGGCGCAGGAGCGGGAGCAGGACCTCGTCCCGACCGTGTTCCTCGTCCGGGACAACCTCCCGAGCCTCGTCGACCTGCTCAAGCACTACGACGAGCTCCGCCGTGCCGGCCGACTGCCGCACATCGCGGGGTTCGCCGTCGAGGGCCCGCTCCTGGGCCCCGAGGGCGGCGTCCCGCGCGAGGGCAAGTGGGTGCCGACGTGGCGCGAGTGGGTCGCCCTCGCCGAGCTGGGCGACCTCGGCCTGAAGTACATCGTCATGGCCCCCGACAGCCTCGCCCTCGACGAGCGCGTCGACGGCGGGCACACGTTCGCGGAGCTCCTCGAGCTGTTCTACGACCACGGCACGCGCATCGCGCTCGGCCACTTCCACCACGACGACCCCGACCGCAGCGCGCAGCGCACGCGGGACGTCGTCGCGCACCTGCACGCGACCTACGAGCCGTCGCCCTACCTGGTGCTCACCGACCACCTGTACAACGACATGCCGCGCACCTTCACGCACGCGTGGCGGACACCGGAGGAGCGCGCCCGCCGGGACGCCGAGGTCGCGGAGTTCCTCCGGTCGCCGTGGACGCCCCAGAACGTCGCGGACCTGCTCGGCCCCGTGCCGGCCGTCCTCCTGGAGACCACGCGCGAGGGCCTGGTCACGCCGTGCCTGAACTTCGACGGCCTGCACGTCGACATCGAGGTCTGCCGGCGCACCGTCGAGTACCTCGGCGCCGAGCGGCTCGTCGCGCTGACCGACCACATCGAGGTCTCGGCGATGGCCAGCGAGAAGCTCTGGCTCGACCCGACCGGCCTGTGGCGCCGCCAGGACGGCGTCGTGGCCGCCGGGTCGACCGACTTCGAGCAGCAGCGCGCCAACATGCGGGCCGTCGGACTGCCCG
The DNA here is from genome assembly GCF_000092865.1 of Cellulomonas flavigena DSM 20109. Taxonomy (GTDB): domain Bacteria; phylum Actinomycetota; class Actinomycetes; order Actinomycetales; family Cellulomonadaceae; genus Cellulomonas; species Cellulomonas flavigena. Next base: position 3,986,016 of record NC_014151.1, read on the forward strand.
AGGAGGCCGTCGAGGCCGTCTTCGACACCGTGCCCCGCGCGGTCATGGCGTTCGTGCCGCGCCGCCGGCTCCAGCCGGAGCCGGCATGATCGACGCGCTGCTCGAGCAGGCCCTCCCGCGCCTCGAGGCGACGGCCACCACCGCCGCCACCCCGTTCGACGCGATCGTCCTCGCCGCCGGCGCCGGACGGCGCCTGTCCCCCGTGACGGACGAGCTGTGCAAGCCGCTCGTGCCCGTGCTCGGCACGCCGCTGCTGTGGTGGGCCGTCGCCGCGCTCCGCGCGGCCGGGGTCGGCAGGGTCGCCATGAACGCCCACCACCACGGGCAGCAGGTCGCCGCCGCCGGGGCGGTGCTCGCGGGACGGGACGGCGTCGACGTCGTCGTCGTGCCGGAGGACGCCCCGACCGGGCCCGCCGGCGGCGCGCGTGCCTGCGCCGCCGTGCTCCCGGCACGGACGAGCCACGTCGTCCTCAGCGGTGACGCCTGGACGGACGTGGACCTCGGCGCCCTCGTCGACGAGCACGTGGCGCGCGGGAGCGACCTGACGATCTGCGCGACACCCGTACCCGACCCCAGCCGCTTCGGCGTCCTCACGCTCGACGGGGACGACGTCGTCGGCCACCGCGAGAAGCCGCAGGACGCGGCACCCGGTGCCCTCGCGAGCTGCGGCATCTACGTGCTCAGCGACGCCGGGCTGCGGGCGCTCGCGGCCGGGGGCGCGGACCTCGCCGACTACGACTTCACGCACGTCGTCCCCGTGCTGCGCGGGCTCGGCCTGACGGTCCGGGCGTCGGTGACCTCACGCGCGTGGGACGACGTCGGCACCGTCGCCGCCCTGCTGCGGGCGAACGTCGACGCGCTGCGCGCGGACCGGTTGGTGCGCGTCGCCGTCCCGCACCCCGGTGCGCCGGGCCTGTGGACGACCGGCGTGCCCGACCTCGCCGCGGACGTCCGGTGCTCCGGCACCGTCCACGTCGGCCCCGGGGCCGTCGTGGGCCCGGGCACGCACCTGCGGGCCACCACCGTCGGCGCACGTGCCGTCGTCGGCTCGGGGGCCCGGCTCGACGGGTGCGTCGTGCTGCCCGGTGCGCGGGTGCCGGACGGCTTCACGGCCACCGGTGAGGTCCTGGGCGCCACCCGGGTCGCGAGCGAGGTGCTCGCATGAGCCTGCGCACCCTGATCCTCACCTCCAGCTACCCCCCGACGATGGGGGGCGCCGAGACGTACGCCCACACGCTCGCGCACGGCCTGGCCCGCGACGGCTTCGACGTCCTCGTGGTGACCGACGCGGTCGCCGGCGCGCCCCGCGACGAGCGGACCGACGGCGTCACCGTCGCTCGCCGGGACGGCTACCGCGCCCTGCTCGCCGACCCGGGCAAGCTCCCCTGGGAGCAGCTCTGCTTCGGCATCCTGCCGGACCTGGAGGACGTCCTGCGCGGGTGGCGGCCGCACCTGGTGGTCGCGAACAGCCTCGAGTGCACCGTGCTCGGCCGGATCGTCGCCGACGACCTCGGCGTCCCCCTGGTCGGCGCGTACCACGAGCACGACCCCCGCTCCGAGCCGTTCGGGGCGGGCCGGCTCAGCCTCGGTTATCGCGTGCTCGCGCCCGACCTCGTGCTGGCCGGCTCGTCGAGCTACGCCGCGCGCGCGCTCGAGCACCTGCCCGCCGAGCGGGTCGCGCTGGTCCTGCACGGCGTCGACACCGACGTGTTCGACGACCGCCCGGAGCTGCGCGACCCGGCGGCCGCGGTGCGCCGGCGCTACGGCGTGCAGGAGCACGAGCTGCTCGTCGTCACCTCCGGCCGTCTCAAGGAGCGCAAGGGCCACCTGGAGCTGATCGAGGCGTTCACCTCGCTGCGGCGCACCGACGCCGTGCTCGCCGTGGTCGGGGGCGTCAGCTCGTCGTCCCCCGAGTACGCCGACACGCTCGCGGCGACGGTCGCCGGGTGCGCGGACGCACGGGTCGTCATCGACACGACCGCGTCGCTCGACGACATGCCCGCCGTCCTCGCGGCGTCCGACGTCGTCGCGCAGCCCAGCAGGTCGGAGGGTCTCGGGCTCGCGCTGCTGGAGGCGATGAGCATGGCGCGACCGGTCGTCGCGACCCGCATCGACGGGTTCGACGAGGTGCTGGGGCCGGAGGGACCGGCCGTGCGCGTCCCGGTGGGCGACGTCGAGGCCATCGCGGACGCGCTGACGGCCCTCCTCGACGACGCGGACCTGCGCCGGACGCTGGGGGCACGGGCGCGCGAGCACGTCCTCGCGCGGTTCTCGCGCCGGCACATGATCACGTCCACCGCCGCGCTGCTGCATGCGGTCGCCGCCACGGAGGCCGTCCGGTGACCGCGTCCCCTCCCCAGGTCGTCCTGCTCGCGGGAGGTGCCGGCACGCGCCTGCGCCCGGTGACGGGCGACGTCCCCAAGGTTCTCGTGCCGGTCGGCGACCGCCCGTTCCTCGAGCTGCTCCTCGACCAGTACGAGGGCACGGGGGTCCGCGACGTCCACCTGTGCCTGGGCGTCCACGCCGACCAGGTGCTCGCCCACCTCGCCCGCCACCCGCGGCCGGACCTGCGGATCACCTGGACCGTCGAGGACCACCCGCTGGGCACCGCGGGGTGCCTGCGGCTGGCCGCACCCGCGCTGCACGACGAGTTCGCGGTCGTGGTGGGCGACAGCCTGCTGACCGAGCCGGTGGGCGAGCTGACGCAGCGGTGGCACGCGACGGGCCGGGAGGCGGCGATGGCCGTGCTGCACAACGCGGGAGCGCTGGTGCCCAGCAACGTCGCGGTGGCCGACGGGCTCGTCGTCACGTACGACAAGCACGCCGCGCCCGGGTCGCTGGAGCACGTCGACTACGGGGTGCTGCTGCTGCGGCGCACCGCCCTCGGCCGGCTCCCGGACGCCGCGACGCAGGACCTGTCCACCCTCGTCGCGTCGCTCGTCGAGGACCGCGAGCTCGCCGCCGTCGAGGTCGGGCGGCGCTTCTACGAGATCGGCTCACCGCGCGGCCTGGCCGAGCTGCGGGCCGTCGTCGGTCACGGGCCGGGAGCCGACCGTGTCCCGGCCTGAGACGCACGCGCCGGCCGGCCGGCGCGTCGTCGCGCACCGGGAGGTGTTCGCGAGCCCGTGGATGCAGGTGCGCGAGGAGGACTTCGTGCGGGCCGACGGCACCACCGGCACGTTCGGCGTCGTCACCCGGCACGGCTTCGTCGTCGTCGTGTGCACCGTCCCCGGCGGCACCGTGCTGCTCCGGCAGTACCGGCACGCCGCGCGGCGGTGGAGTCTCGAGCTGCCGCAGGGTGCCCTCGACCCCGGGGAGGACGCGCCCGGCGCCGCCGTCCGTGAGCTCCGCGAGGAGACCGGCTGGCTCGGCGAGGACCCGGTGCTGCTGGCTGCCGAGGTCTACGAGGCCGCCGACTGGGCGACGCAGTCCTTCGCGGTCGTGGCCGTGCACGCCCGCGACCGCGGCCCCTGCGCGCTCGAGCCCGACGAGCTCGTCGGCGACGTGCTCGTGCTGTCCGACGACGACCTCCGCGAGGCCGTCGTCACCGGTGAGGTCGTCGACGCGGCGACGCTCGCCGCCCTCGCCCTGCGCGGCCTGTCCCCCCGACACCCCGAACCCCTGGAGATCGCATGACCACCCTCGTCACCGGCGCGGCCGGGTTCATCGGCACGCACGTCGTGCAGCACCTGCTCGACACCGGGCGCGACGTCGTCGCGACCGACCTGGTGCCGGCCGACGACGCCACCGGCCTGCGCGGCGTCATCGACGACCCGCGCCTGACCTACGTGCCCGGCGACCTCGCCGGGCAGCTCGACGCGCTGCTGCCCCACGTCGAGCAGGTGTGGCACCTCGCGGCCAACACCGACATCCCCGCGGGTGCCACGGACACCGGCGTGGACGTCCGGTCCACGACGGGCCTGACCCACCAGCTGCTCGAGGCGCTGCGGCGCCACCCGGGCCGTGACCTCGTCCTGACGTCGACGAGCGCGGTCTACGGCGAGCGGACGGGCAGCGCGTCCGAGACGTCGGGACCGCTGCTGCCCCGGTCGCTGTACGGGGCGGGCAAGCTCGCGGCCGAGGGCCTGACGTCGGCGTACTGCGCGACGTTCGGGCTGCGCGCCCGCATCTTCCGGCTCGGCAACGTGCTCGGCGGCGGGATGCGGCGGGGCATCGTCCTGGACTTCCTGCGCAAGCTCGGCGAGGACCCGCGGACGCTGCACGTCCTCGGCGACGGCGAGCAGCGCAAGAGCTACGTCCTCGTGGACGACGTGGTCGCGGGCATGCGGCACGTCACCGAGACGACGTCCGGGCCGGAGCACCCGGCGTGCGACGTGTACAACCTCGCGGCCGGCGGCAGCGTCAGCACCCGGGAGGTCGCACGCCTCGTCGCAGCGGAGCTCGGCCTCGACGGCGTCGACGTCGTCGCCGAGCAGGGCGGGCTGTCGTGGCCGGGCGACCAGCCGGTGGTCGAGCTCGTCGTGGACAAGGCCCGCGCGACGGGGTGGGCCCCGACGTGCACCGCGCCGGGGTCCGTCTCGGAGTCGGCGCGGCGCCTGCTCGCCGAGCAGGCGGTGACGGCATGACGGCCACGCAGGAGGCACCCGGGCGCGTCACGACCGGCACGGACGAGCTGGTCGTCGCGAGCGCCCCGTTGCGGATCTCCCTCGGCGGCGGTGGCACCGACCTCCCGTTCTACGCGGACCGCCACGGCGCCGACGTGCTGTCCGTCGCGATCAGCCCGCGCGTGACCGTCGCCGCCCGCACCGGACGGCTCGACGCCCGGTTCCGCTACAGCCACGACCGCGTGCTCCTGGCACCCGACGTGGACGACCTCGACGAGCCGTACGTGCGTGCGGCGCTGCGGGCCACCGGCACCACCCGGCCCACGGAGATCACGTCGTTCGGCGCGGTCCCCCCGGGCACGGGCCTGGGCAGCTCGGGCGCGTTCACCGTGGCCCTGCTCGCCGCCCTCGGCGCGCTCACCGGGCAGGACCCGCTGGGCCCCGGCCGCAGCGCGCTCGCCGAGCGTGCGTGGCAGCTCGAGGCGGGCACGCTCGGCCGGCCCGTCGGCAGGCACGACCACTACGTGTGCGCGACCGGCGGCCTGTGCCGCCTGGTCGTCGAGGACGGACGTCCGCAGGTCATCGCGACCCGCGTCGAGGACGACACGCTGGAGGCGCTCGACCGGCGCCTGCGGCTCTACTACACGGGGGTCAGCCGCGAGAGCTCGCACCACCTCGCCGCCGCCCCCGCGAGCGTCGACGACCGCACCGCGCGGCTGCACGAGACGCGGCGCATCGGCGCCGAGCTGCTCGGCGCCCTCGAGCGCGGCGACGTCGACCGGGTGCCCGAGCTCTTCCGCCGGCACTGGACGGTGAAGCAGGCGGGACTCCCGCCGGCGCCGTGGGACGAGGCGCTGCAGGTGGCGCTCGACGCCGGCGCCCTCGGCGGCAAGCTCGTCGGCGCGGGCGGCGGGGGTTTCCTGCTGCTCTTCGCACCCCCGGCCGCCCAGGCGACGGTCGACGCGGCGATGACCGCGCGGGGGCTGGTCGAGCTCCCCTTCACGTTCTCCCGCACGGGAGCCCAGATCACGCGTGTCCGGCACGACGACCAGGAGGCCCTCGCATGACCACCACCGCTGTCGACAGCACGACCTGGACCGGTCACGAGTTCGTGTCCGTCCTGGCCGAGACCGTGACCTCGCTCGACCTGCAGGCGGTCGACCGGATCGCCCACCGGTTCGCCCGCGTGCGGCGCGAGCAGGGCCGCGTGTTCGTCATCGGGGTCGGCGGCGGCGCCGGCAACGCGACCCACGCCGTCTGCGACCTGCGCAACCTGGCCCGCGTCGACGCGCACTCGCCGACGGACAACGCGGCCACGCTGACCGCGGCCGTGAACGACCGCGGCTGGGAGGAGGCCGTCGCCGAGTCGCTGGCCTGCGCGAACCTCGGCCCGCGTGACGCCGTGATGGTGTTCTCCGTGGGCGGGGGCAGCGAGAGCCCGCCCGTGAGCGTGAACCTGGTCCGGGCGGTCCGGTTCGCGGCGGCCGCCGGTGCGTACGTCTGCGGGGTCGTCGGCCCGGACGGCGGCGAGACCGCACGGCTCGCCGACGACTGCGTCCGCGTCCCCGTGAGCGACCGGTCCTTCCGCACGACGCACACGGAGATCGCCCAGGCGGTCGTGTGGCACCTGCTGGTCGTCCACCCGGCCCTCGCGGCGATCAGCCCGACGTGGGAGTCGCTGCGACCGTGAGCGTGCGTGCGCTCGTCCTCGACCGCGACGGCGTCCTCAACGAGCTCTGGCACGAGCCGGACCTCGGGACGGTCGACTCGCCGGCACGCCCCGACCAGGTCCGCCTCGCGGCGGGCGCGGCCGACGCGGTCCGCGCCGCGAACAGGGCGGGCGTGCGGGTCGTCGTCGCGTCGAACCAGCCGGGCGTGGCGAAGGGCAAGTGCACCCCGCAGCTCCTCGACGCGGTGACCGGCGCGCTCCTGCATCTGCTCGCCGCGCAGGGCGCGCACGTGGACGACGTCCGCTACTGCGTGCACCACCCGGACGCGGTCGTGGACCGGCTGCGGGCCGGGTGCCCGCGGCGCAAGCCCGGTGCGGGGCTGCTCCTCGACATCGCCCGTGACCTGGGGATCGCACCCGGCGGGACCTGGTTCGTCGGGGACACCCACGTCGACGTCGCGGCAGGCCGGGCCGGCGGGTTCCGCACGGCCTGGGTCGGCCGGTCCCGCTGCGACGTGTGCCCGACCCGCGGCGCCGAGCCACCCGACCTCGTCGCCCCCGACCTGCTGACAGCGACCCTCACCATCCTCGAAGGAGAGAACCACGATGCAGCTCTTTCTCGACAGCGCTGACACCCACGAGATCAAGTTCTGGCTGGGCCAGGGCGTCCTCGACGGGGTCACGACCAACCCGAGCGTCCTGGCACGCGACGGCGTCGTCGACGTCGCGGCGGCCCTGCGCAGCCTCGTCTCGCTCGTCAGCCCCGGCATCCTGCACGCCGAGGTGACGCAGGAGTGCGGCCAGGCCCTCGTCGACGAGGCGACGGCGCTGCACGCCCTCGGCGAGAACGTCGTCGTCAAGGTGCCCGTCCTCACGCCGTCGGGCGCGCCGTGCCTCGGCGAGATCCACGAGCTCGCCGAGGCCGGCGTGCGGGTCAACGCGACCGCCTGCCTGTCGCTCGGGCAGGCCGCCCTGGCCGCCAAGGCGGGCGCGGCGTACGTGAGCGTGCTCGTCGGGCGGATCGACGACGAGGGCGGCGACGGCGCCGAGGTCGTCGTCGAGCTGCGGCGCTGGCTCGACCTGTGGGGCTACCCGACCCGCATCGTCGCGGCGAGCCTGCGCGGCGCGGCCGACGTGCGACGTGCGCTCGCCGCCGGCGCCCACTGCGTCACGGCGCCACCGGCCGCGCTCGCGCGGACGTCGGACCACAAGTACTCCCGGCACACCGTGCAGGAGTTCCTCGACGCGGCCCGCACCAGCGCCGCGACCCTCTGAGACCGACCACCCCGACCGACAGGAGTACCCCACCGTGCCCGAGCTGTCCCAGCCCCGCTCCATCTGGTTCGACGGTGCCGTCCGCCCCTGGGCCGACGCCCAGGTCCACGTCTGGACCGAGACGGTCCTGCGGGCCGCGAGCGTGTTCGAGGGCCTGCGCGGCTACTGGTCGCCCGACGACGAACGGCACTACTTCGTGCACCTCGACCGGCACGTGCGTCGGCTGCAGCGGTCCGCGAAGGTGACACGGATCCCGTTCCGCCTGGAGACCGACGACGTGCTGAAGGCCCTCACCGAGCTCGTCCTGGACCTCGGGTACCGCGAGGACATCTACGTCCGCCCCACCGCGTACCTCGAGAAGGGGCGGTACACCGCCGACGCCTCGGGGCTGGCGGGAGGCTTCTTCATGCCCGTGTTCCCCTCGCCCCGCGAGCGGACGATCGACGCGGGCGTCCGGTGCCAGGTGTCCTCGTGGCGACGTTCGGGCGACGACACCGCCCCGCCGCGCGTGAAGGCCGCCGCGAACTACTACAACCTGCGCCTCGCCCGCCTGGAGGCGGAGGGGAACGGCTTCGACGAGGCGATCCTGCTGAACGCCGCCGGCAAGGTCGCCGAGACGGGCGGCGCGTCCGTCTTCGTCGTGCGTGACGGCGTGGCCGCGACGCCCGCCGTCAGCGACTCGGTGCTCGACAGCATCACCCGCGCGAGCGCGCTCGAGCTGCTCCGCGAGCTCGGGCTGCAGGTCGAGGAGCGGCCGGTCGACAGGACGGAGCTCTACGTCGCCGACGAGGTGCTCCTGACGGGCACGCTCTGCGAGATCACGCCGGTCGTCGACGTGGACGGCCTCCCGGTCGGCGACGGCGCACCGGGCCCGGTCACGCGGCAGCTCCAGACCGCGTACTACGCGGCGTGCCGCGCGGGCTCGTCCGACGCGCGCGGTTGGCTCACGGAGGGTCCGCGGGTCGGATGACGGGGCTCCTGACGACGTCGCACTACATGCGCCGCGACGAGGACCCGGCGGCGCTCGGTCTGGTGCGGCTCACCGCGCGCGAGGCACGGGACTGCCTCCGCGACGTGTCGACGGCGCTGTCCCGCTGGCCGGGCCGGGACGGGCGGGCGCTGGCCCGCGCGATGGCCGCCTACCACTGGTGGATGGCGACGGGGAGCTCGGGCCGGGCGGGAACGTGGACGCTCGACGTGGGGACGGTGCGCGCGCACGTGCGGCGCCACCCGAGCGACCTGTTCGTCCTGCGGGAGGTGTTCGTCGACCAGATCTACGCGTTCCCGTACCGGGACGTCGTGGGCGACGTCCGGCGGGTGCTCGACGTCGGCAGCAACGTGGGCCTCTCCCCGCTCTACTTCTCCTCGGTGTTCCCGCAGGCGGAGGTCGCGTGCGTCGAGCCTGTGCCGGAGAACCTCGAGGTGCTCGAGGCGACCCGTGCCGCCAACGACCTCACGTGGCACGTCGTGGCGGCGGCGGTCGCCGCGGAGCCCGGCGAGGTGACGCTGTACCCGAGCGGGTGGTGGTCGTCGAGCTCGACCAGCGGGCACGTCGCGCACGCCCGCGAGGCGTCCGCCCACCGCCCGGAGCACCGGCTCGGCCGGCAACCCGTGACGGTCCGGGCCGTGACCGTGCCCCAGCTCCTCGACGAGCTCGGCTGGGACGGGGTCGACGTCCTCAAGATGGACATCGAGGGCGCCGAGGCCGAGGTGCTCGCCGCCGACGCCGACTGGCTCGACCGGGTCGGTGTGCTGGCCGTGGACATCCACGCCAAGTACGTGGCACGCGGCGAGCTGCTCACCGTCCTCGCCCGGCACGGGCTGCGCCCTGCCGCCGAGGCGGGCGCGCACGCGTCGGTGTTCGTCCGCGAGCGCGGCCCGGTGGCGTCGTGAGGCCCGCCGCGGTCCTCTTCGACGCCGGGCTGACGCTCATCCACGCGAGCGGCGACATCCTCGTCGAGGAGCTCGCCCGCGACGGGGTGCAGGGTGTCGACGCGGGGGACGCGGTGCGCGCGCTGGTGCTCGCGTGCGAGGCCCGGCACGTGCCGATGCCCGTCGCGTCGGACGGCACGGGCAAGGTCGTGCGGGCGTGGTGCGCGTACCTCGGGCTCGACGCGCGCGCCGCCGCGGCCGCAGGCCACCGGGCGCTGGCTCGCGAGGACCTGTACGACGACCTCGACACCGGGGCCCACGAGCTGCTCGGGGGCCTGCGCGACGCGTCCGTCCGGCTCGGCGTCGTCTCGAACTCGGAGGGGACCGTGCGCGACGACCTGCGAGCGCACGGTCTGCTCGACTACTTCGAGGTGGTGCTCGACTCCACGGTCGTCGGGGTCGAGAAGCCGGACCCCGAGATCTTCCGCCTGGCGGCCGACGCCCTGGGGGTCGCGCCGGCCGCGTGCTGGTACGTCGGCGACGGCGTCGTCAACGACGTGCTCGGGGCGCGCGCCGCCGGGTACGGGCGCGCGGTGCTGTTCGACCGGTTCGACTCGTACGCCCGGCTGCCGGGCGTCTGCCGCGTGCGGGCGCTCCCCGAGCTGCTCGCGCTCGTCGGGGCGCCGGAGGCCGACCTGGCCGTCGGCTCCCGGGCCGGGTGACGGCGTGTACGCGTTCCGTGGCGACTTCCTGCGACCACCACCCGCGCCCGCCGTCGATGCCGACACCGTGCTCGACGAGGTGCGCCGCGCGCTGGCGGGAGGCCGGCACGTGGGCGTGGAGCTGGTCCGCGCGCGGCTCGTCGGTGCCGCGTCCGGGTCGGGGCTGAGCGTCATGGTGTACCTGACCGCACCGTCGCAGCCCCGGGCGGAGCGGGCGTTCCGCAGGGTCGTCGAGTCCCTCATGGTGGTCGGCGGCTCGCTCGCCGGGTGGACCTTCTACGACTACCGGGAGGGGCGCGACGCGCTCGGCGGGGACCCGGGGGCGCAGCGATGAGCGACCGCGACGGGATGACGCTGTGGCTGACGGGCCTGCCCAGCACGGGCAAGAGCACCATCGCGGCAGACGTCGCGGACCGGTTGCGACGGGACGGCGCGCGCGTGACCGTGCTCGACGGTGACGAGATCCGCGCGGAGCTCACGCCCGACCTGGGCTACTCGCGGGCCGACCGGGACGAGAACGTACGTCGGATCGGCTTCGTCGCACGCCTCCTCGCCGCCCAGGGGGTCGTGGTGCTCGCTCCCGTGGTGGCGCCGTTCGCAGCGGGCCGGGCGAGCGTGCGTGCCGCCCACGACCGCGACGGGACGTCGTTCTACGAGGCGTACGTCGCGACGCCGCTCGCCGAGTGCGCCCGACGTGACGTCAAGGGGCTGTACGCCGACCAGCGCGCGGGCCGCCTGCGCGGCCTCACCGGGGTGGACGACCCCTACGAGGTCCCCGCGGCGCCGGACCTCGTGGTGCCGGCGGGCGCGCAGCGCCCCGGCGAGTCGGCCGCGCTGGTGCACGAGTTCGTCCGGGCGCGTCGGGACTCCCGGCACGCCGGGACGCACCGCAGGAGGTGGCCGTCGAGCCTCAGGGCGTCCCGTTCCTCCCCGGCGTGACCGGCACGACGCCGGCGACCGCACAGGGCGACGGCAACGATCCCGCTGGAGCGGCTGACCGACGCGAACAGGCCGGTGCCGGGCAGCGTCGGGCGGCCGTGGGACAGCGTCCGAGGGAGCCGGCCGCGCCGGTCCACGCGTCCGTGCGGGCGCGGCGGGGACCCTGAGGCGGGGACGGGGCGCTGGAGGTGGCCGCCGCACCTCGCTGCGTCCCGTCCCGCCGCCGCGCCCGACGGGCGGACTACCAGGCCGCGGTGCAGGCCGTGGGCGCGGAGGTGTACCACACGCGGTGGACGCAGGTCCTGACGTAGTCGTAGTTCGCACCGGCGGTGAACGAGCCGAACATCGGCGTCCACCCGACGCCCGGTCCGCACGGGGTCTGGACGATCAGCTGGTGGATCAGCCGGTTGTTCCGCAGGACCTGCAGGGAGATCCACGTGTCGTTGCACGACGTGGGCGGCGTGTACGACGGATTCGTCACGCGGCTCCACATGGCGTTGCAGTTCGGGGAGTAACGCAGCTCGAAGCGGCTGTTCATGTACGTGAACTCGTGCGGGCTGTAGGTCGACGACGTCGAACAGCCCATGGCCTGCGGGTCGCGGTCGTTGCAGCTCGTCAGCCAGCAGCCCGCCGCCTGGGCGGGCGCGGTCGGCGCGGCCGCGATCGCCCCGACCGCCAGCGCGAGAACCAGGGTCGCGCGGGCCAGCAAGCCGCGCGACCGTGCCATTGTGGACATGGGATCTCCTTGTTCGCGAGAATCTTCGGCAATGAAATGCGAAACCGATGCCAATAATGTCGGCGGGCTGGTCACGGCGACAAGTAAGCCCCCCTGTGACCGGAGTCACATCATTTGATACATCCTCGGGCCCGACGGGTGCGGGCCTTTCGTCCCTCCGTTCGCGCCCCGAGCTGTGCACCGCCCGGCGCCCCCTCGCGGCAACGCGAACGTGAGACGCCGACCACGACGACCTGCCGTACCGACCGGGTCTGCGACCCTGCGGCGGTGAGGGCCGCAGGGCCGCGGCCCGCGCGACGTCGCTGACGGGACGGACGGCGGGTTCGGCTCGGTCGAACCCGCCGTCCGTCGCCTCACCAGGGCAGGTAGTAGGTGAGCAGGTCGGCGGTCAGCGGCGGGAACAGGGCGCCGAAGAACTCGGCGTCCGGTGCGTACACGTCGGGGTGGAGCCGCTCCAGACCCTGGATGCCGCGTAGTACTGCGTCGCGTCGGCGCCGCCGGGCTCGAGGAGGTCCGCCCACGCCCGTCCCGGCACGGTGAGCGGGCGGTGCACGATCGTCAGCGGTTCGCCGAGGCCACGCGCGGTGTCCTGCAGCGCGACGAGGGCCGGGACGTCGGCCGTCGTCGCGTCACGGAGCACCTGCCGGCCGGTGTCGCGCGACGGGTGCTCCGTCGCGCCGCCCGCTGGCGGCGCCGCCTCCCGGAGCGCACGGGCGCGGGGGATGTCGATCGCGTACTCGTACCCGAAGAGCCGGTAGAAGTACGGGATCCCGATCATGACCTGGAGCAGGTGACCGCGGTCCCGCGATCGGCCGTGCGCCCAGCCCATGAGCGCACGGACCAGCCCGCGGCCCTCGTAGGCACGGTCGGTCGCGACGAGCTCGACCTGGCCGGCCGGGAGCACGATGTCACCGACCCGGACCGTCTCGTCCAGCAGCGTCGCGGTCGAGACCACCCGGTCACCGTCCACGACGACGGCGCACGCGTCCCACCCGAGCTCGCCCTCGACGACGAGCCGGTGGTCGAGCGCGTCCGGCTCCTCACCACGCTCGACGAGCAGCGCCCCGACCTGGTCGAGGTCGGACGGTCGGGCCGTGCGGAGCTCGAGCCCGCCGGGCAGCGTGGACATGGTCACAGCCTCGTCCGGCCCCCGCGCCGGGTCCAGGGGATTCGGCGGACGCCGTCCCCTGCGCCCCACGGGCCGGGGACGCCTGCCGCTGCAGGATCTGGACGGGCAGCAGCGGACGCACGAGACTCGGCGGACGACGCCCGCCCGCCCGACGATCCCAGGAGGCACACGACGTGGAGTGCTCCGACTCGGTCCGGAGCTGTCCGACGACCGAGAGGATCGCTCCGTGAAGCTGGTGACGACCGCCGACCTCCGGCTGCCGGACAGGGTGGGCGGCCTGCTGGACGCGACCTCGTGCCTGGTGTCCGGCGCGGGGGTGTTCGTCGCGGTCGCGCGGTGGGACGGCGGTGAGCGGTACGCACTGGTGTCGATCGCCGACCAAGCGGTGCGGACCGTGGTGCTCGACGACGTGGACGCCGTGTTCGCCGACCACGCACCGGCGCTCGTCCTGCTCGAGGACGATGCCGTCGGCCTCGTCGTCGACCCCGGGACCCTGCGCGTGCACGGGACCGACCTGCGGCTGCGGCGCGAGATCGCGATCGACGGCGGCGACGTGCTGGACCACGACGCCCTGCACGGGCAGCGACCGGCGGTGTGCGGCCGCGCGAGCCGTGGCACGTTCGCCGGCGCGCACGTGGTCGTCCTCGACGAGCCGATCGCGCGGGGCAACCCGCGGTACCTCGCGTCGCTGCGGGTCGGCGGGTCGGACGCGTCGTGGACGGGCCTCAGGACGCTCGGGCTGGAGGGGTTCCCGGTGGACCGGTTCGGTCTCGACGGGCTGGACACCGGCCCCGACGCCCCGGGGATCGTCGGCGTCGTCGTCGGTGACGCGGTCGGACGCGGCGACGACCTGCTGGTCTGCGTCGAGGGGTCCGACGGCTCGAGCGTGCGCAAGTGGGGCTCCGACTTCTTCACGCTCACCCGTGTCACGGCCGACGGGACCGTGACGACGCCGCTCTACGAGCAGTCGGGCTGGAAGCGCTCGCCCGGCAAGCGCGGCCTCCACGGCAAGATCACGGCGTCGGGCCGCTACGTCGTGCTCACGCCGGTGTTCGCGTCCGGCGACTGGAAGGGCAGGCAGCGCCTGCTCGACCTCGAGACGGGCGAGCTCGTCGTGCCCGTCCTGCCCCGCGGGGCGACCGGGATGCGCATCGTCGACCACCACGGGGCGACCTTCTGGCTCAGCGACGGCGCGCAGCGGATCGTGTGCGCGGAGCAGGCCGGCCCGCACGGGTAGGCCGACGCGGGTGCGCGGCGCGCCGGCAAGGCGTCAGTACAGGCGCACGGTCGCGGCATGAGCTCGGTCAGGACGCGAGGAGCGGGCGCGACCATGCCACTTCGCGACCCAGCTGCCCCGTCTGCCGGAACAGCCGCACCTGATGAGTGTGGGCCAGCGCCTCGACGAGCTCGTCACGATCAGCGGACTCGAACCCCAGGCCCTGCCAGAACGGTCCCGAACGGCGACTGAACAACCACGCCCTCGTCGCTCCCTCCTCGACCGCACGCTCGAGCGCGAAGCTCGCCAGGGCGCTACCCCGGCCGCGCGAGCGATCCGTCGGGCTGACCGCCACGCTGCGGATCAGCACATGGCGACCGTCACGGCTGATCTCGTACCCGGTGCTGCCGACGATCGCGCCGCTCTCGTCACGCGAGATCCACAGCCGCACGCTCGGCGCGTCCAGACCGCTCGACGTGAGATCGACCGAGCTCAAGAACGCTGCCAGGGCCGCGACGTCGGCGTCCCCGCACGGCTCGACTCCCACACCGCAAGTGAACCATCCGAGCATGACCCGACGTCGCGGCTCACGGTCGTCGGTCGGCCCGCGAGTCCCGGAGCATGCCACTCGCGTCCGGCGCCGACGTCGCCGGCCGGTGGACGACGCGTCGGTGCCGACCCCACGGGTGCTGGCAGGATCGCCACCGTGACCGTGCACCTGCTCGACGTCCTCGCCGACCAGCCGTTCGCCGAGATCGGCCGACCCGTCCGCGTCCTCGACGACCCGGCGCGTGACGTTCTCGTCGTCGCCGGCGACCTGGGCCACACGCAGTGGCTGGGCAACGGGGACGGTGTCAGCCACTACCGCGTCGCCGTCTACGACCGGAGCGACCTCACGTGCCGACAGGTGGCGGCGACGGGGTGGCGGGCGAACGACCTGGCGATCCACCCCTCGGGCAGATGGGTCGCCGTCGCAACGGGCAGCTATGACGGCGGGTACCACTTCGAGGGCGAGCTCATCATGATCGACCTGGAGCGCGGGACGTCGGTGAGCGTGCTGCGCGCCGTGCGCGAGGTGGTCGTCGTGCACTGGCTCGACGAGACCCGTCTGCACGTCGAGCTGTCCCCGGTCCACGACGACTGCGCGCCCGAGGACCTGCACGACGAGTCCTTCGTCCTGACGGCCTCGTGGGGCGAGGTCGCGCCGCGATCGATCGAGCTGCCCGCGGCACCCGGAGGTGACGTGACGGCCACGCGGACCGCATCCGATGCGGATACCGCGCACGCGACCCTCGGAGCAGCAGCAGCACGTACCGGCCGCCGCTGGGCGGTGCGTCGCCGGGTGGCGGTCGTCGCGGGGCGCAGCGACGGTTCCGTCCTTGCCGCGGGTGAGGGCGTCGCCGCCGAGCGGTGGGCGCCCGACGGCCGCACGTCCCCGGTCTGGCGACGTGGGGCGCCCGTCGGCGCCGGGTGCCAGCTCGCGCCGCTGACGTCGACGACCGTGCTCACCACCGTCGCGACCCCCGGGCCCGGCGGCCCGGCGACACGCGGTTCGGAGCACGACGTGCTCGACGTCGCGACCGGCGATGTCCTGGCGTCCGTCCGGCCCGGTGGGCCCTCGATCAGCATCGTGTCCTGCGGCTCCTTCGGAGTGCTCCGCGGGGCGGCACCGTTCCCGGGTCGGGAACCGACCGCCCCCGCCCTGGTCGTCGGCCCCGACGGCAGCACCCTCGCCCGCCTGGACCTCCCGCACTTCGTCAGGGACGCGCACTGGTTCGACATCGTCGACGCGCCCGCTCCGCTGGTCCTCACGGACCACGGGACCAGGCCCCACGTGGAGAGGTGGGTCGAGCGCGTCGACCTCACACCGGCCGGCGCGGCGACCCGTCGTCTCTTCCCGCTCGACTGGGACGCCCCGCGCGACCGGTTGCTGGACGGCGGCCCCGGTGCGTTCGTCGACGACGCGCAGGGCGAGGCGGTCGTCCACAGCGCGACGGCCCACGAGCACCCGAACAGGCAACGCCGGTTCCTCGTCCGCCGCACGTACCCGACCGGCGCCGTGCAGTGGGTGACCGAGCTCCCCGCCCGGGTCACGGGCGTGGCCACCTCCGACGGTGTCCTCGCCGTCACTACCGCGGACGGGCGGCTGCTGCTGGTCGACGCGCTCACGGGAGCCACGGTGGACGACGTCGAGCTGCGGGTCCACGGCCAGCCGGTCGTTCCACTGTGCGTGAGCGCCTACGGCGACGGCCGCCTCGCCGTAGGTCTGCTCGACGGGCGCATCCTGCGGCTGCGCCGGGAGTGACCGGCCCGGCCGACGAGTCCGGCCACCGATGCGTCGTCACCGCTCGGACGGCAGGTCGTCGAGGTCCGAGAGGTCACGTGAGAACCGATGCTGTCACTGCCTGGTCCGCCACGCAGCGGCGGTCAGGCCTCCGTGAGGCTCGACTCCTTGTGCGCGGCCTGCGCGCCGGTCTTCTCGGACTCGACGATCCAGTACGGCTCGTCGTCCGACGCGCGGAACTGCTGACCGTCGAACGTGAAGTCGGCGGTCCGACGCTCCACGGTCGTGCCGGTGGTGCGGCCCTGCGAGGTGTTCCAGTGCACCTTCTGCCCCTTGCGCATGGCGTCGACGCTAACCCGCCGCCGCGGGCCGCGCGCGTCGCGCGGCACCGTCCCGACGTCCTCACCCGTGCCCGAGGCGCTCACCGCTGACGTCGCCGGCGTGGCTGTCCCGTGCGAGTTGTGCGGTGGTATCGGGAAACGCCGCTCGGGGCACGCCCCGCGACCCGACGCTGACGTCATGTCCATCTGGGAGGTCGACGGGATCCCGTTGACCCTGCTCAAGCACGTCACGCTGACGGCGATCGTCCTCGTCTGCTGGGCCAACGCCTGGCGAGGGCCGCAGGACCGACCGCGCCGCGTCGCCGCCGGCGCGATCCGGCACAGTGCCGCCGCGTTCGTCCTGGCGATCCTGCTCGCGCTGGTGCCGGGGGTCAGGTGGGGGCCCGAGACCGCCCAGTCGACGTCGCGGAGCTCCGCGGGCCGCACCGCGGCGGTCAAGTCCTCGGACCCCGCGGCCGATGAGGCTGGCATGACCCGAACCTGCACGCTGTGAACCGGGACGACGTCGCCAACCTGACGATCACGGTCGCCGTCGTCACCGCCACGCTCGTCCTCGGCAGCATCGTGCCCGGCGCGGGGCGGTCGCCGGACGCACCGCCGCCGGCCGACGCGGCGGTGACACCGGTCGCGACGGTCGCGGCACCGCCCTCCTCACCGGCACCCGCGGGCGCGCGCGGCACCACGGCACCACTGCGCCTGGCCGACCTGCCCGCCGGCGCGCTCGACCCCGCCGGCTTCCCGGCACGCCGGGTCGAGCAGGCCGTCCTGATCGCCGACGTCGGCGCGGACGGCCTCGTCGCGATCGACGCTGCGACAGGGCAGTGGGTCAGCACGGGCCTGGTCCCGCCGATCAGCGAGCCGCTGCTGCTCTCACCCGACGGTCGGTCGCTCGCCACGCTCGCCTACCAGGACGCCGGTATGCGCGTCGAGATCGTCGAGCTGCTCACCGGTGCCGCGCGCGAGGTCCCCGTGAACGTTCCGCCGCCGCCGGGTGATTCCGAGTGCCGCGTCGACGGGGTGGCGTGGTCCCCGGACGGGCACCTCGGGGTGGTCGCGATGTGCATGACGTTCCACATGTCGTCGGACGACGGGCCGCGTGAGGCCGACTACGAGGCGGTCGTCCTCGAGGTGGACGTCCTGACCGGTGCCACGCGTGTCGTCGAGCGCGTCCCGGAGGCGTCGCCCGTGGAGGCATACCCGAGCTACTCCCCGGACGGGGCCCTGTTCGCGTACGGCATCGGGCGGCCGCTCCCCGCGCCGGGGTGGGTCGACGAGTCGTGGTTCGGCGTGCGTGTGATCGGCGTGCACGACGACCGGCCCGCGCGCGAGTGGGTGAACACCCACATGGCGTACGGCGACCCGTGGCGGGACGCCGGGACGCTGCTGGTGTGGGACGAGCTCGCCGACCCGGGCGGCCCGGCCGCCTACCTCCTGCTCGACACGAGCACGGGGGCGCAGTCCCCGTACGGGATCGACCGGCTCACCAACACACTCGGCTTCGTGGGGGGCAGCTTCCTCGCGCAGCGGACCAGGTGGCTCCAGGAGCCGGACCCCTGCCCGGCGGCTCTGTGCGCCGTCGACCTCGACTCCGGCGTCGTGGCGCCGTGGCTCGACCTCCCGGAGCGCGGCGACGTCCACTGGCTCGGAGTCGCCCGGGACCTCGTCGGTCCCTGAGCAGCCCCGGGACGTCGGCGACCCCGCCGGGTACCCGTCGAGCCCTCACCCCGCGTCGTCGATCGACATCCCCGATCACCCGCTGCAGCGCTCCGACGCACCGCTCGACCTCGAGCCCGACGTCCTCGAGCCGCTCCGTGCTTCGATGTGCTCTGCACCGACCACCCCACCGTGCAGGGAGGCGAACGACATCGACACGTCACCGTCGTCGGTCGAGGAGAGCACGAACCGCCCGCTGGCGGGTCTGACGCTGCTCGGGTGGCTCGTGCGGCCCGACGCCCACCGGCACGGCTGACGCGTGGCCCCCGTGACGGAGCCCCCCGCGGCGAACACCCCCACCCCGGACGACGCGACCCGGCGCCTGTTCGCCGGCGTGGACCTCGACGACTTCTGGGACGACTCCGCGTACGCGCTCGCGGAGTACGTCGGTGCGCGGCCGTCGGACGAGCTGGTCGCGTCCGTCGAGGCGGAGCTCGGTTACCGCCTGCCCGCGTCGTACGTCGCGCTCATGCGGTGGCACAACGGCGGCACGCCACGGCTGACCGCCTGCCCCACCCCGGCCGAGGCGTGCCTCGCGGACGACGAGGTCGAGCTGACTGGCATCATGGGGATCGGCCGCGACAGGCGCTGCTCGGTGGCGGGCGAGGCCGGCAGCCGCTTCTGGATCGAGGAGTGGGGCTACCCGCCGCTCGGCGTGTACGTCGCGGACTGCCCGTCGGCCGGACACGACATGATCGCGTTCGACTACCGCGGGTGCGGGCCCGACGGTGAGCCGCGGGTGGTGCACGTCGACCAGGAGCGGGACTACCGGGTCACCGTGCTGGCACCGGACTTCGTGACCTTCGTGCGGTCGCTGCGTCCGGCGGACGACTTCGGGATCGCCTGACGCGTCAGTCGGACCGGCGGGCCGCGGCGTCGTCCACCACGTCGGCGTGGTGGTGAACGCGATCGCCGCCTGCGGGGCGTGCCGGTGTCAGCCCTCGACCGCGGCGACGGCGCACGTTGACCGCGAGGATCGTGTGCAGCGCGGCGAGGTCGATCTGGAGCACCGGGCCGTAACGCTGCGGTCGTGCAGGAGCAAGAGGTGACATGAGCACGACATCGCCGCGCGACCTCTCGGACGCGTGCGCCCGGATCGGGCACGACAGCGACGCCCTCGAGGTGATCTACCGCGCTCACGTGCGGGACGTCGAGCGGTTCGTCGCCCGGCGTACGCGGGACCCCTTCGTGGTGGCGGACCTGACGGCCGACGTCTTCGTGCGGGCCATCGAGTCCGCGGCGACCTACCGCCCTGACGCGGGCCGGCCCGTCGCCTGGCTCCTCGGCATCGCCCGGCACGTCGTCGCCGCCCACCACCGTGCCGTCGGGCAGGAGGGCGAGGCGGTGCGCCGCATCGAGGGACGCGCGCTCGTCGACGCCGACGCGTACGAGCGGCTGCAGGAGCAGATCGACGCCGCCGCCCGGGCCCGCGCCCTGCACGACGGTCTGGCCGCACTGCCGGACGCGCTGCGCGACGTCGTCGAGCTGGTCGTCGTCGACGACCTGCCCCTCACGCAGGTCGCCGAGGTGCTCGGCATCACCTCCGTCGCCGCACGCGTGCGGCTCCACCGTGCCCGGGTGCGCCTGCGCCAGAGCACACCCGCTTCCCCCGGAGGACTGACATGACCCAGCTGGACGCCTTCGAACGCCGGCTCCTGGCCGGGCTGCGCACCGTCGTGGAGGAGGACGCGCGCCGGCCGTCCGCTCCCCCGGTGGCCCCGGCGCGGCACCGGGGGCCGGGGGCGGTCGCTGCCGCGGCGGCCGCCGCGGTGGGCGTCGCCGCCGTCCTCGTGCCGACGCTGCACACCGAGCCCGCGTGGGCGGTGAGCCGCGACGGCAGCGGCACGGTCGAGGTGCAGGTCAACCGCATCGAGGACGCCGACGGGCTGGAGCGCGAGCTGGCCGCCGTCGGCGTCACCGCAGACGTGACGTACGTGCGGGACGGGCACCGGTGCGCGCCGGACCGCTACCCGCCCCTCGACACCCCGGGGCTCGCGGTGAGCATCGGCAGCGATCGCTCGTTCCGCGTCACCCTGCCGCCCGGCACCGTGCCCGCCGACGGCGTGCTGGTCGTCGCCGCGTCCTTCGTCGTGCGGCCCGACGAGCAGCACGACGACGGCAGCGGCCGAACCGGCGCCGTCCGCGTGTGGGTCGACGTCGGCGTCACGACGGGGACGGTCGGCCCGTGCGTCACCGTGCCGGCACGGGACTGACCTCGCGACCCACTGCGTGTCGTTCTTCCCCGGCTCGACCGGCACGACGCCCGGCATCGTCGCAAGCCCTGGCCGACCATCCGCGGGTCTCGTCGACCCACCCCACGCCACCGCGAGCCGCGGCCGCACCGGCCGCCGACCCCTGGTCCCGTCACGCGCGGGACCCGGGTGGGGTCCCGCGCGACGGCAGGGGTCAGCTCGTGAACAGACCGTTCAGGGTGCCGAAGTCCAGCGAGCCCGCGAGGCTGTCGTAGCTCCCCGTCTCCAGGACCTGGCGCGCACCCTCGAGCGCCACGGTGTACGCCGACTGGGCGAGCGCGGTGCCGACGCTGATCCGGCGGACGCCGACCTTCTCCAGCTCGGCGACCGTGGGGGCGCCCGGCCACACCATCACGTTGACGGCGAGGGTCGTGGCCGCGGTCAGCGCCTCGAGGGCGTCGAGGTCGACGAGACCGGGGACGAAGAGGCCGTCCGCCCCTGCGTCCCGGTAGACGCCCGCGCGGCGCACGACCTCGTCGAGGCGCCCCTCCTCGGCGCCGATCCCGAAGAGGAAGACGTCGGTGCGGACGTTGACCACGAGGTCCGGGAGCCCGGCCTCCTCCGCGGCCCGGCGCGCCGCCCGGATCCGCGCAGCCTGCTCATCCGCCCCGAACAGCGGGCCACCCGGTGCGACCGAGTCTTCGAGGTTGATGCCGACCGCCCCCGCCTCCACGACCGCCCGCACGGTGGCCGTCACGTCGTCGGGCGACGGGCCGTACCCGCCCTCGATGTCGGCGGTCACGGGCACCTCGACGGCGGCGGCGATGCGCGCCACCTGGCCCACCATCTCCTCGCGGGTCAGGCCGTGACCGTCCGTGCGGCCGAGGGACCAGGCCACGCCACCGCTCGTCGTGGCGATCGCGCGCGCGCCTGCGGAGGCGATCAGCGCAGCACTGGCGGCGTCCCAGGCATTGGGCAGCACGAGAGCGCCGCTCTCGTGGAACGACCGCAACAGCTGTGCCTTCTTGACGATTGAATCGTTCATTTCTCGTCTCTCCTCGTCATGCGCGGGTCGACAGGGTGTCGGCCGCCTGCATGAACAATCCCCGAATCACCGACGATATTTCCAGCCCTGCGGCCCGTAATTGATTGTCCGCTCCGAACAACTCTTGGCCCCGGCCGGTCGCCCTGCCTGAATGGTCCCCGCCACCCCAAGGACGAGGAGCCACGAGATGACGGTCGCGCAGCCCGATGCAGAAGCCCCGCCGGCCCGGGCACCGTTCCCCCGGAGCGCGGGGGAGATCCTGGCGCGAGCCACGGCCGTCGCCCCGCTGCTGCGCGAGCGCTCGGGCGACATCGAGCAGGCGCGTCGCCTCCCTGCCGACGTGGTCGAGCTGCTGCGCGGGACGGGCGTCTTCGGGATGGGCTTCTCGAAGGAGTGGGGCGGGCCCGGGCTCAGCTCGGTCGAGCAGACCGAGGTGATCGAGGCCTTGTCCTACGGCGACGTCGCCGCCGGGTGGTGCGCCATGATCGGGTCCGACTCCGGCCTCTACGCGCAGTTCCTCGACGAGCCGGTGGCCCGGGCGATGTTCCCCCGTCCGGACATGGTCACGGCCGGGCTGCTCTTCCCGGCGGGGCGCGCCGAGGTCGTCGACGGCGGCTACCGGCTCTCGGGGCGGTGGCAGTTCGGCAGCGGGATAACTCACGCGGACTGGGTCGTGTCCGGCGCCTTCCTCTTCCGCGGCGGGCAGCCGGTTCCCGGTCCGGACGGCGATCCGCACGACTCGAAGCTGTTCATGGTGCCCCGCCGTGACGTGCAGGTCGTCGACACGTGGCACACCACCGGGCTGGCGGGCACGGGCAGCTGCGACTACGTCATCGAGGACGTCCTCGTCCCCGCCGAGCGGGCCCTGACCTTCGACGACGTGCGATCAGGCTCGGGGGTGCTCGCGCACCCCGAGGTCCACATGCGCAACATGCCGGGCGTGGCGCTCGGGGTGGCACGAGCCGCCCTGGACCACGTCACGCAAGTCGTCGCGACCCGGCCCGGCGGGCCCTCCAGGCGACTCGCCGACGACTACCGCACCCAGGTCACCATCGCCGACTGCGAGGCGGACTTCGCCGCGACGCGCGAGTCGACGTACGGCGCGCTGCGCCGACAGCACGAGGTGCTGGCCGACCGCGGGGACCTGGCCGCCCTGACGCGGCGTGAGCGGGCGGCGCTGCCCCTCTCACGCCGGCACGCGTTCCGGACGGCCCGGTCGATCGTCACCCGCCTCTACGACCTCATGCAGACGAGCTCCATCTACCGGCCGTCCCCCTTGGACCGATGGCTGCGCGACACCACCACCATGTGCCAGCACATCGTGGCCCAGGACCGGATCGCGCAGTCCGCCGGAGCCCACCTGCTGGGCGGCACGCCGAGCTTCCCGCTGTCCCTCGGGATCACCGCGCAGGACCGGAGCCCTCGGTGACCGAGCGGCGCCCGCCAGCCGAGCCCCGGCACGACCCCCCGGCACGACCGACCGAAGCCGGCAATCACCGACGCACGACCGCAACCGACAACACAACGAGGTGGATCGTGACAGAACAGCACGTTGACGTCCTGATGATCGGGGCCGGCCCCGCCAACCTGGCGCTGGCGATCGCGCTCGAGGAGTGCGGGGACGTCGATCTCGCCCGCAGCTCCCTGATCCTCGAGCAGTTCCCGGACGTGAAGTGGCAGCGCAACCTGCTCCTGCCGTGGGCGAGGAGCCAGGTGTCCTTCCTCAAGGACCTGGTGACGCTGCGCAACCCGCAGAGCCGCTTCTCGTTCCTCAACTACCTGCGCCAGCAGGGACAGCTCGACGAGTTCGTCAACCTGGCGACGTTCAACCCCTACCGCTGGCAGCTGTCGGCGTACCAGGAGTGGGTGGCCGAGCAGCTTGCGCACGTCGGCATCCGGTTCAACTCGCGCGTCGAGCAGATCACTCCTCGGCACGGCGACGGGGGTGACGTCGTCGGGTGGGTCGCGCGCCTCTCCGACGGCACCTCGATCAGCTGCCGCGACCTGGTGGTCGGCATCGGACGAGCTCCCCGCGTCCCCGAGGCGTTCGCCGGGCTGCCCGCCGACCGCGTCGTCCACAGCACGCAGTACGGCACCCGGATGAAGCAGCTGAGCGCCGACCAGCGCCCCGAGCGTCCCGTTGTGATCGGAGGTGCCCAGAGCGCCGCCGAGATGTTCATGGCCCTGCACCAGGACGCCCCCACGTCACGGCCCACGCTGATCCACCGCTCGATCGGGCTGCAGAACTACCAGACCAGCAAGTTCGTGAACGAGCTGTTCTTCCCCTCGTTCGTCGACGAGTTCTTCCACATGCCCGCGGACGCCCGCCGGCACGTGCTGGACGAGATGCACCCGACCAACTACGCGGCGCTGGCGCCGCCGCTGCTCGACGAGATCTACTCGATGCTCTACCAGCAGCGCATGACCGGGCAGCAGCGTTCGACCGTGCGGTCGCTCACCGAGGTCGAGACGGCCCACATGGACGGTCCGGACGTCGTGCTGGACCTGCGCGACCGCAAAACCGGTGGCGTCGAGCAGCTCCGCTGCGACATGGTCTTCCTCGGCACGGGCTACGACCCGAGGATGCCACCGATCATCACCGACATCGCGCGCCGGCTCGACCGGCCTGACGTCGAGGTCAGCCGGCAGTACAGGATGGACCTCGGCCGGCCGACGCACGGTGCCGTCTACCTGCAGGGCGTCAACGAGCAGACCCACGGCATCGCGGACTCGCTGATCAGCGTGCTCGCGCACCGGTCGCAGGAGATCACGAGCGACCTGCTGGGACGGCGGGTCGGGCTCGGACGCGACCCGTTCCCCGCGCCCGACTTCGCGCTCACGTCCGCCGCCCACGCCGTCGCGGCCGAGGTGTGACGCCCATGTCCGAGCTCCGCGCCCTCGACCGGGCCAACCTCACGCCCGCGTACGGTCTCGACTCCCAGCGGCTCCTGCCGTGGCCCGCGCTCAACGCCCCGTTCGAGGGCGCCTGGTGCATCCTGCGGGCGGGACGCGAGTCGACGGCCCACGCCCACCACGAGTACGAGCTCTTCATCGCCCTGGCCGGGACGGCGGCGATCGTGGTCGACGGGGAACGTCGGCCGTTCACCGCGGGCGACATCGTGCAGCTCCCGCCGGGCAGCATGCACCACGTCGTCAACGACGGTGACCACGACTTCGAGTACTACGGCATCTGGTGGGACGCCGAGATGTCCGAGGGCTTCCTGGCCCGGCACGGTGAGACGCCGTGAACGGCACGACGCTGGTCATCTCCCCGGCCCCCACCGCGAACGGGGACCTGCACCTGGGCCACGTCGCCGGCCCCTTCCTGGCTGCCGACGTGCACACGCGCTACCTGCGGGCGACGGGTCGGCGTGCGCTGCTGGCGACGGGGACACAGGACACGTCGACGTACGTCGTGACGACGGCGCACCGGCGGGGACTGGAGCCCCGGGAGCTCGCGCGTGCGTCGACGGCGCAGGTCGAGGCCGGCCTCGCCGCCCTCGGGATCGACGTGCACGCCTTCACGCGCGACGAGGACGCGTTCACCAAGGCCGTCCTGCAGTTCTTCGAGGGCCTGTACACGTCCGGCAAGCTCGAGCTCCGGACGATGGCGTTCCCCTACAACCCGGCCACCGGAGCCTTCCTCGCCGACGGCTTCGCGCGGGGAGGCTGTCCCCACTGCCTCGCCGCCGGGTGCGCAGGTCTTTGCGAGAGCTGTGGTCACGTGATCGCGGCCGGGGACCTCATCGACCCGGTCGACGCGCTCGACCCGACGGCGCCCGTCGAGCTGCGCGACGTCGACGTCCTGGTGCTGCCGCTCGAGCGGTACCGCGCCAGGATCCGCGAGCACCTCGCGCAGCACGGCGGCTCGATGCGCCCGCACATGGCACAGGCCGTCGCCGAGATGCTCTCCCACCCGCTCGCGGACCTGCCGGTCACCTTCCCGGTCTCCTGGGGCATCCCGGCTCCCTTCCCCGAGGTGTCCGGTCAGTCGATCAACCCCAACGCCGAGCCTGCCGCGTGGAGCATCTACTGCGGGGCGGTCGCGGCCGAGGCGAGCGGCACCGTGGGCCCGGGGGACGACGCGCTGTGGCGCTCCGACGCGGACACCCGGGTCGTCTACTTCCTGGGTTTCGACAACACCTACCCGTTCGCGATCGGCGCGGTCGCCATGCTGCTGGCCACCGACGGCCGTCACCTCGTGCCGGCCGACTTCCTCACCAACGAGTTCTACGAGCTCGACAGCGCGAAGTTCTCGACGAGCCGAGGCCACGTGGTGTGGGCGAGCGACCTCGTCAGGACGGTGTCGCGCGACCTGGTGCGGTTCCACCTCGCCGCGACGAGCCCCGAGAGCCAGCGCACCGACTTCACGCACGCGGCGCTCGCCCGCGTGACGTCCGCGCGCCTCGTCGAGCCGTGGAACCGTGTGGTCGACCGGATGGACGCCCTGCGCAACGCGCGGAGCCTGCCGGTGTCGCCACGCTCACGCCTGGCGGCGCAGCGCATCCGGTCGCGGTTCGCCGCCTGCTACGAGCTCGAGCACTTCAGCCTCACGCGCGCGGCCGACGTGCTCGCCGAGCAGCTGGCCAGGCTGGCCGCGTGGGACCTCGCCGCTCATGACGCCGGCGACTTCTGCCACGAGGTCGAGGTCGTCCTGCGGTGCGCCGCGCCCCTCCTGGTCGACCTCTCGCAGCAGGCGCTGGCGGACGTCTCGTTCCCCGACGGCGCCGGCCCGTCGACCGCCGAGCCGCTGAGCCTGCCGCGTCTCGTCGGGAGGCTCGGCTGACATGGCCACCACCGGCTCCGCGCCGACCCTGCCACCGCGCGGTGCGCGCTCGGCCACGCGACGGCACGTCGTGGTGGTGGGCGCCGGTGTCACCGGGCTCCTCACGGCCATGGGTGCCGCCACCCAGGGGCATCGCGTGACGCTCCTGGACCGGGGCGCGGTGCCGGACGAGGGGTCGACCTCCTTCGACCGTCACCGTGTGGTCCGTGCTCTGGATCCCGGCGACCTGCGACGCAGTCGTCGCGACGCCCGCCTGCGGAGTCTGTGGCTCGACCTGGAGGACAGGCTGCGGACGTACGAGAGCGAGGGTCTCGTACGCCGCACCGGCGTGCTGACCGGGTGGGACGCCGACGACGCCCGGCGCGCCGAGGCGGCTGCGGCCCGTGCGGGGATCGTCGTCACCCGGGTGCCGACCGATCACTACCCCGAGCTCGGGACCGCCCCGGACGCCGACGTGCTGCTCGAGACCGAGGCGGGCGTCGTCCTCGCGGACCGCGCCCTGGTCGCGGCGGCGCGGTGGCTGGCCGCGTGCCCGGAGGTGACGATCCTGGCCGGGGTCGAGGTCACCCGTGTCGACGCGTCCACCGGGACCGTGCACGGGGTCGACGGTCCCGTCGCCCGGGGCGACCTCACGCTCGTGGCGTGCGGGCCCTGGTCCGGCGCCCTGGTGGGCGTCCCTGTCCAGCTGCACCGCCAGACGATGGCCTACCTGCGACCGCCGGCCGGGCTGCGCGACTGGTGGCGCGGCGCACCGGTCGCGGGTCGTCTGGGCGTCGACGCACGCGGCTGGGTCGTCCCAGCGGTCGGCGGTTCCTCGATCAAGGTCAGCACCGACGCCGTGCGACGCACGGTCTCCTCGACCGACTGGGACGCGGACGCCGACGAGTCCGTCTGGTGCGAGCGGATCCTGCGTTCCGGTGCGGTCCGCCGCCTGGGCGACTACACGGTGACATCCGTCCGCCGCTGCCACTACGCGACGTCCGACCACGGAGACGCCCTCGGCCTGGCGCGCCTCGGCCCCGGGGTGTGGTCGCGCGTCGCCAGCGGGCCCGACGGCTTCCGCACCGCCCCGATCGCCGCGGAGCAGGTGCTCCGCGAGCTCCGACCCACCCCACCACCCACAGCCCCACGGACACGGAAGCAGGCGTCATGAACGAATCCCCGACCGCAGTGCTCGTCATCGGCAGCGGTCTCAAGCTGTACCGCGAGTACCTCCTCAGCTCCGCGGCAGAGAGGGCCCGGGACGCCGGGCACGCGGTCGTCCTGGTCAACAACCTGCAGCCGACCTGGCAGCGCGCGTATGTCGACGAGGTCCGCGTGGTCAACGTCTTCGACCACGCCCTCCTCGCCGAGGCCGCGCGCGAGGTCGCCACGCGGTACCGCGTCGTCGCGGTCCTGTGCTGGGACGAGCCGCTGGTGATGCCGGCAGCAGAGCTGGCCGAGGAGTTCGGCGTCCCCGGGCTCAGCACCCCCGGCGTCCACGGCTGCCGGGACAAGGTCAGCGCCCGCACGCGGCTCACCCGCGCCGGGGTGCTGCAGCCCATGTTCGAGATGGCGGCCGATCTCGAGCACGCGCGCGCCGCCGCCGCTCGCATCGGCTTCCCGGTCGTGGTCAAGCCCCGCGCGCTGGGCGCGAGCATGGGTGTGGTCCTCGCGCGGACCGACGCCGAGCTGACGAGCGCGTTCCAGGTCGCGTCCGACGCCAGCCTCGTGGGTGACGAGCCGTTCCGGGGCGGTGCCATTGTCGAGGAGTACGCCGTCGGGCCGGAGATCAGCATCGACGGGGCGATCCACAAAGGCGAGTACCAGCCCATGTTCGTGGCGCGCAAGTGCACCGGCGAGCACCCCTACTTCGAGGAGACCGGCCACGTCGTCGACTCCGCCGACCCGCTCCTGTCGGACCCGGTGCTCCTGGAGACGCTGTCACGGGCCCACGAGGTCCTCGGCGTCGAGGACGGCATCACGCACACCGAGGTCCGGCTGACGGATCGCGGGCCTCTGATCATCGAGATCAACGGCCGCGTGGGCGGTGACCTGATCCCGTACCTCGGCAAGCTCGCGACCGGGATCGACCCTGGCCGCGTCATGGTGGACGTCGCACTCGGCGTCCGCCCGGACGTCACCCGACCCACCCGGGGCGTCGCCGGTATCAGGTTCGGCTACCCGGACGACGACTGCGTCGTGCACGCCGTCCGGGTGCCGCAGGAGGCACCCGGACTGGTGCTGGCCTCGCCCATGGTGGAGCCGGGAGCCGTCCTGCGCCTGCCACCCGGGGGGTACATCGCGCGCCACTCCTTCGTCATCTGCGAGGGGCAGGACGCGGCCGAGTGCGAGGCGCGGCTCCAGGCCGCGAGCGACCTGGTGGTGCTCGAGGCCGACGAGGTCGAGCGCAAGCCCGTCGGGGCGGTACTGGAGATGCCCGCCGGCCTGCTGGACGTGGACGCATGATCGACTACGAGGGTCGCGTGTTCCGCAGGGCGGGCGGCGCGGACGCAGCACGCGCCCGCTACCACCAGTCGGGCCGGCACGTGTGGGCGCACGTCGAGGGCGGACCGGTCGTCGTCGGCACCCTCGCCGGGCAGTGCGACGACGACGGGAAGCTCTCGCTCGCCTACGCGCTGGCCCTCGGGACGGGTGTCGTGGTGGCCGGCCGCACGACCAACGTGCCCGAGGTGCGCGCCGACGGCAGCGTCGTGCTGCGCGAGGAGTGGCAGCGCAGCAGCCCCGACGTCTCCTGCGGGGTCTCGTACCTCGAGGAGGTCCGGGGCGCCGCCGCGGAGCCGACCGAGGCCCGGGAGGGAGCCCGATGACCGACTTCGACGACCTCCGCAGGGCCGTGCGCGGCACCCTGCGCATGCCCGGCGACGCCGGGTTCGCCGAACGCACCCGCCCGTTCAACGAGCGCTTCCGGGACTCGCTCCCGAACGCCGTCCTCACGCCGGTAAGCGTGCAGGACGTCAGCGCGGCCGTGACGTGGGCCGGTCGGCACGGCGTGCCGGTCGTGCCACGGGGCGGCGGTCACAGCTACGCCGGCCACTCCTCGTCCCCAGGGCTCGTGCTGGACCTCACCCACCTCGACCGGGTCGACGTCGACCCCCGCACCGGACTCGTCATCGTCGGGGGCGGCACCCGGATGGGGGTCCTGTCCGCGGCGCTGCGGGAGCACGACCTCGCGCTGCCCCTGGGCAACTCCGACGACGTGGGCATCGGGGGGCTGGTCCTCGGCGGCGGCGTCTCGGTCGTCTCCCGTGCCATGGGCCTGACCTGCGACACCCTGGTGTCGACGGACGTCGTCCTGGCCGATGGGCGGACCGTGACCTGCGACGACGACGACCACGCCGACCTCTTCTGGGCCTGCCGCGGCGGCGGCGGCGGGAACTTCGGCGTCAACACGTCCTTCACGTTCCAGGCGCAGGCGACCCGCCCGACCTCGACCTGCATCCTCCTGTGGGAGGGACGGCACGCGTTCGACGTCCTGGCCACCATGCAGGAGGTGATGGAGCGCGCACCCGACGAGTTCTCCGCGCGGACCGGCGTCAGTCGCGCACCGGGAGCGGAGGCCGTCGTCTCGGTCGTGGGTCAGCACCTGGGCCCGCCCGAGGAGCTCCGTGAGCTCCTCGCACCCGCCGTCGCGATCGGTCCCCCGACCCGGCTGGACATCGCCGACACCACCTTCTGGGACGCGGCGGCGCTGCTGCGGCACACGACGGCGGGAGGTGCGTACGCCGTGCGGACGCGGACCACGCCGACGTCGATCGGCGCCGATGGTCTGAAGACGCTGGTGACGGCCGTCGACGACTGGCCCGGCGGCACCAACCCCGACGGCGCCGGAGTCGCCCTGTTCGCCTGGGGCGGCGCCATCAACCAGGTGCCGGCCGATGCGACGGCCTTCCCTCATCGGGACGTGCGGTTCCTCGTGGCGATGGACACGTCCTGGGGCCGGACCGACCCGCCGGAGAGCGTCCGGGACAACCTGGCGTGGCTCCACCACCTGCACCGCGACATGGGAGACCACGCGCGCGACGCGGCGTACGTGAACTTCACGGACCCGGACCTCACCGACTGGCGCACCGGCTACTACGGGCCCAACTCCGACCGGCTCGCGGAAGTGAAGCGGCGATATGACCCTCGACGCGTCTTCTCCTTTGCCCAGGCCGTCTGAGGCGCGGCTCACCCTGCCCCGTCCCGACGTCCCGGGATGGGCGGGGAGCCCCGGGACCGGGGCGGGCCTGCGCGACGTGATGCGCGGGTTCGCGACCGGCGTCTGCTTGGCGACGACCTACCGCGACCGGCAGGGCGACCGGCAGCACGACGTGCTGACGGTCAACTCGCTGACGTCGCTGTCGCTCGATCCGCCGCTCGTCGCGGTGTCGTTGCGACGCGACTCGGCGTTCCTGGAGGACCTCAAGGACAGCGGCGCGTGGGCGGTGTCCATCCTCGCGGGCGGCGACTCGGACGTGGCCAGGAGCTGTGCGCGTGGACGGGCTGCGCGCCGCGACCTGGTCCACGAGCTGCCGGCGTCGCCGGGCAGCGCCACCGGCGCGCTCGTCATGCACGGGTCGAGCTGGCTCGAGTGCGTGACGTGGGCGAGCTTCGACGTCGGCGACCACGTGCTGGTGGTCGGCGAGGTCGTCGCCCTGAACGAGCGCGGGGAGGACCAGGCCCTCGTGTTCCTGCACAGCCGGTTCCACGCCGTGGAGTAGCACCTGGAACAGCTCGGCTCCCCCACGACCCCCGACCCCTCGCACCATCACCGACGGAGGATTCCATGCAGGCAACGACGACGCTGGCCGACCCGGCGACCACCACCCGGGACGCCCGGGACCTCGACGCGATCATCACCTACCACGGGACCGAGCCCGAGAACGCCCTCATCCCCGGCCACACCACCGAGTCGGGCGGGGTCAAGGTGATCGCGGCCCTGTTCCGGGGTCTGGTCTCCTACGACCCCGTCGACGCCCACCCGCGCAACGCCGTCGCCGAGTCGATCGAGTCCGACGACTCCCGGGTCTTCACGATCCGTCTGCGCCGCGACTGGACGTTCCACGACGGCACGCCCGTCACGGCCCACAGCTTCGTGGACGCCTGGAACCACACGGCCTACGGACCGAACAGGATGCTGGGCTCGACGTTCCACGCGCACATCGACGGCTTCGCGGAGGTCAACGCCCCCGACTCCACCGTCACGGCCATGTCAGGGCTGACCGTGCTCGACGACCACACGTTCACGGTCACGCTGTCCGCGCCGTTCGCCGAGTTCCCGGTCACGCTCGGGTGCAGCGCGTTCTTCCCGCTCCCGGCGTCGTTCTTCACCGACCGCGAGGGGTTCGAGGCGCACCCGATCGGCAACGGCGCCTTCCGCTTCGTGTCCCGCCGGCCCGAAATCAACATCCTCCTGCACCGCTACGAGGGGTACGCCGGTGACGACCGCCCGCAGATCGGCGGCGTCGAGTTCAAGATCTACGCGAGCCTGGACGACGCCTACCACGACGTCGTGGCCGACCGGCTCGACTACCTCGACGTGACGCCGTACTGGTCGCTGCAGGACGACCGCTACCTGCGCGACCTACCCGGGCGCACGCACGACCGGACGTACCTCGGCATCCAGACGATCTCGTTCCCGCTCTACGACGCCCGGTACGCCGACGCGCGCGTGCGGCAGGCCATCTCCATGTCGATCGACCGGGAGCAGCTGGTCGAGACGATCTTCCGGGGGCACCAACTGCCGGCCGACGGCCTGGTCCCGCCCGCGGTCTCCGGGCGCATCGAGGGCCAGGGCGGGCAGCTGTGCACCTACTCCCCCGCCCGGGCCAAGGAGCTCTTCGACGCGGCGGGCTTCGAGGGCGACATCGAGCTCACGTCCAACGTCGACTCACCCAACCGCCCGTGGATGGAGGAGATCTGCGCGTCGGTCGAGGAGGTGCTCGGCGTGCGCTGCCGCTTCCTCGCCATCCCGACCATGGGCGAGTTCCGTCGCAGGCTCAACGCCCTCGAGGTCACGGCGATGTTCCGCTCCGGCTGGATCGCCGACTACCCCTCGATCGAGAACTTCCTGAGTCCCATGTTCCGCACCGGTGCCACCGACAACGTCGGCAGGTACAGCAACCCGGCCGTGGACGCGCTGCTCGACGCCGCCGACTCGGCCCCCACCCAGGAGGAGGCGTGGGCGAGGTACCAGGAGGCCGAGCGGGCCATTCTCCACGACATGCCGACGATCCCGATCTGGCACCAGAGCACGCTCTCGGCGTGGTCGACCCGACTGCGTGACGTTCAACCGAACCCCTTCCGTGAGCTGGACCTCTCCAGCGTCACGGTGACCTCCGCGCCGACGAGCTGACACGACGGGCCGCCGCCGCGATCCCGGACGCCGCCGCGAGCAGGGGCGTCGCGGCGGCGGTCCCGCGGTGCTCGCGCGGGCGCAGGGCCGCGCTCAGCCTACCGACTCCTTGCCGCGGAAGGTCCCGCGGTAGGCGCTCGGGGCGATCCCGAGGGCGGCGGACATCTGCACCCGCAGGGTCGCGCCGGTGCCGAACCCCGACTGCTCCGCGACCTGGTCGATCGGCAGGTCGGTCGCCTCCAGCAGGTGTCGCGCCCGCTCCAGGCGCTGCTGCGCCACCCACCTGCTGGGGCTCAGTCCCGTCTCGTCGCGGAACCGCCGCGTGAACGTGCGCGTGCTCATCCGTGCCCGCGCGGCGAGCTGCGGCAGGTCGAGCGGCTCGTCGAGGTGCTCGAGCGCCCAGGTACGGGCTGCCGAGGTCGACGAGTCCGTCTCCCTCGGGACGGGACGCACGATGTACTGCGCCTGACCTCCCGCCCGCCAGGCCGGCACCACGCAGCGCCGAGCCGCGAGGTTGGCGACCTCGCTGCCGTGGTCGTCCCTCACGACCTGGAGACACAGGTCGATCCCGGCACCCACGCCGGCGGACGTGGAGATCGGCTCGTCGTGCACGAAGAGCACGTCGGGATCCAGCTCCACCGCGGGGAACAGGCTCCGGAACGTCTCGGCGTGGGCCCAGTGGGTCGTGGCGCGCATCCCGTCGAGCAGGCCGGCAGCCGCGAGGACGAAGGCACCCGTGCAGATGGACATGATCCGGGCCCCGCGAGCGTGAGCCGAGCGCAGGGCGTCGACGATCTCCTGGTCGATCGCTCCGCTCGTCATCACCTCGGCGCCGTAGTACACGCCGGCCACCAGCACGGTGTCCGCCGTGGCGAGCGCCTCCAGCCCGTGCTCGGGAGTGACCGTGAACCCCGCCGCGGTCCGCACCGGCCTGCCGCCGAGCGTGCAGGTCTGCACACGGTAGAAGCGCTGGTTCTGCGCGTCGGTCGCCGCGTGGAACACCTGGGCGGGCATCCCGAGGTCGAAGGCGACCACGTCGTCGAGCGCGAGAACGGCGACCTGGTGCTGCCGGGGCATGCCTCGATGATCGCACGCGTGGCCGGATTCTTGCAGAGGATGGCCGACTCACCACTTACGCCCCGGGCCTCACGTTGGCCACGCTGGCCAGGTGACTCGGAACCGACAGCTCCTGCCGTGGATGATCGCCTTCGTCGCACTCGTCGGGGCGGCCGGTTTCCGCGCCACGCCTGGTGCGCTCGTCCAGCCGCTGCAGGACGAGTTCGGGTGGTCGACGGGGACCATCGGGTTCGCCATGTCGGTGAACCTGGCCCTGTACGGCGTCACGGCGCCGTTCGCCGCGGCGCTGATGGAACGGTTCGGCGTACGGGCCGTGACCGCGTCGGCGATGACGCTGATCGCCCTCGGCAGCGGCCTGACCGTCTTCATGACCACCTCGTGGCAGCTCGTCATGCTGTGGGGCGTGCTCGTCGGGCTGGGCGCCGGCTCGATCTCGCTGGGTTTCGTCGCGACCATCGGGACGCGGTGGTTCGTCCGGCGCCAGGGGCTGGTCACCGGGGTGCTGTCCGCCGGCGGCGCCACCGGTTCGCTGGTTTTCCTGCCGCTCGTCGCCTCGCTCGCCGAATCGCCCGCGGGTTGGCGGACGGCCTCCGTGGTCATCGCCGCGGTCGCCCTGGCCACGGTGCCGATGATCCTGCTCCTCTTCCGCGAGCACCCGGCGGACTTCGGCATCCCGCCGTACGGCGGCGACGAGGTCGTCGAGCCGGAGCCGCAGTCGAAGAACGCGGCACGACTGGCCGTCGAGGGGCTCGTCAAGGCCTCGCGGTCGAAGGCCTTCTGGTTCCTCGCGGCCGGGTTCGCCATCTGCGGTGCGACCACCAACGGCCTGGTCGCCACCCACTTCATCCCGGCGGCCCACGACCACGGGATGCCCAACGTGACGGCGGCGGGCCTGCTCGCCCTGATCGGCATCTTCGACCTGGTCGGGACCATCCTGTCCGGCTGGCTGACGGACCGGTTCGACTCACGCAAGCTGCTCGCCGTCTACTACGCGCTCCGGGGTCTGTCGCTGCTGGTTCTCCCGTCGGTGTTCCACGACGAGATCACGGGGCTGATGCTCGTGTTCGTCTTCTTCTACGGCATGGACTTCATCGCCACCGTGCCGCCGACGGTCGCCCTGTGCCGGATCCACTTCGGCATGAGCGCGCCCATCGTCTTCGGCTGGGTGTTCGCCTGCCACCAGATCGGCGCGGCCATCGCGGCGACGGCCGCCGGGATGACGCGGGACCAGTACGGCGCGTACACGCCCGCGTGGTACGTCGCCGGTGCCCTGAGCATCGTCGCGGTGTTCCTCTCGCTGCGGATCGCGGGCTCGAAGGTCGACCGCGAACCGCCCGTCCCGGGCGAGGACAGGGAGCTGGACGTGGTCGCGGCGGAGAAGGCGCGCGGCTGACCGACAGCCGTAGCCTGTGCGGGCCGGGGGGGGTGAGTGGCGCCGTCCCCCAGTGCGAGACGACGACGTCCTCGGGGGGCACCGATCATGGCAAGGCCAGAGAATCCCATCGCCTCGGCCAACACGGCGGTGGCGGCTTTCGCGGAGGACCTCCGCCGGCTCCGCAGCGACGCAGGCAGTCCGACCTACCGTGAGCTGGCGCGGTACGCGCTGTTCTCCGCGTCCGTCCTGTCGAGCGCTGCGAGCGGCCAGAGGCTCCCCAGCCTGCAGGTCACCCTGGCCTTCGTCGCGGCCTGCGGCGGTGACCGCGAGGCGTGGCGCAACCGCTGGCTGCAGCTGGCCATGCTCACCGGCGGGGAGATCGTGCGCGAGCGCCGCCAGCCGGAGGCCTCGACGCCGCGGCCCGCGCAGCTCCCGTCGCGGCAAGGGCTGCTCATCGGTTGCCGACCCCACCTCGAGCACCGCATCGCACCGGGCACCTCCACCGTCGTGGTGAGCGGCCCTCCCGGCACGGGTCGACGAGCCTTCGCGCTGGACCTGGCGCACCGCCTCGCCCGCGAGGCACCGGACGGGCAGCTCTACGCGGACCTCGGGCACGTCACCGGCGCGTCGCTCGGCACGAAGTGCGTGATGGAGCACTTCTTGGTCGCCCTCGGGATCTCGCTCGCCGAGCAGCCGCTCGACCTCGAGAAGCAGGCGGAGCTGTACCGGTCGATCCTGGCGGAACGTCGCCTGGTCGTCCTCCTCGTGAACGCCGGCGACGAGCACCAGGTCCGGCCCTTCGTGGGCGAGTCGACGACGAGCACGACGCTGGTCGTCTCGACGCGCCGCATGAGCGGCCTCCCCGGCGCCGTCGACGTCCCGCTCGGCAGGTTCACGCGCGCCGGGGCCGCCGCGATCGTGGCCAGGGCGTTCGACGTCCGGCAGGACGGCCCGCTGGTCGCGCAGGTCGCCGAGCTGTGCGCAGACATGCCGCTCGCGATCGACGTCACCCTCCGCAAGCTGGTCGGGACCTCCCGCCCGCTCGACGCCGCCGTCGCCGCTCTCGCCGACCCGTCCCGCGCCCTCCGGTGGCTCGACCACCACGACCTCTCCGTCCGCGAGGCGCTGCTGGCCCGCTTCCGTTCGGTCGACCCCGAGGCGCAGTCGTTCCTCGTGCGCATCGCTCGCGAGAAATCGCTCAGTGCCGCGGCGACGCGTCTCGAGACGGAGGCTGAGATCACCGACCATCTCGTCGAAGCCGGTCTCGTACGGCACGGCGCGGGGGGTGACCTGGACGTCGACCGCCTCGTGCGGGCTCTCGTGCTCGCGGAGGGACGCCCTCTGCCCGCCTGTGGCCGCATCGCTCACCTCCCCCACGCCCGTG
This sequence comes from Cellulomonas flavigena DSM 20109, assembly GCF_000092865.1. Taxonomy (GTDB): domain Bacteria; phylum Actinomycetota; class Actinomycetes; order Actinomycetales; family Cellulomonadaceae; genus Cellulomonas; species Cellulomonas flavigena. The sequence goes on from NC_014151.1 coordinate 4,022,673, forward strand.
CGAAGCGGTCGCGCTCCCACGGCGCGAAGACCTCACGTGCGGCTGACCTCGCCGCCTGGCGACGACCGGACACCGGTTCTCACACGTAAGGAGCGGTGCGGTACCGCCACCGAGGCGGACGGCAGCCATCTCGGGGTTCGCTCCGCTCGCGGGCGTCGTGACCGTGCGCCATGATCCGGGTGCGCTCGATACACCCGAATTGTCCGCACGTCCGGCAGGTTCGCCGGACCCCTCCCCCTGGAGTGCCCATGCTCGCGATCGTCGCCGCCGTGATCTTCGGCCTCGCCCTGCTCCTCGACCTCGTCGAGGCCAACCTCGGGGACGCCTTCGCCCCGCAGACGCTGATGTTCGCCGGACTGTTCTGCCTCGCGCTGCACCTGGGCGGGGTCGGAGGCGCGTCGCCGGTGAACGGCGGATGGCGGGGGCGTGGGGGCAGCAACCGCCGGCGGTAGGGCTCGTCGTACCTGCTGCCGCCATCGTGCAGTGAGGCACCCGAAGCCACACCGCACGGCACGCGAGCGTGGCCTCGGGGTGTGCCGAGGACGCCCGTCAGCGAGACCGGCGCGTGACGAGGGCGACCAGCTCCCGGCTGCAGCCCAGCGCCTCCGCGATCGCGGAGTAGCTCCATCGCGCGGGGTCCTCGGCGCGGAGCTGGTGGATCAGGCGGTCGCGCTCGAGGCGGTAGCGCGCGGCCACCGCGTCCGCCTCGGCAGCCTTGCGGTGAAGCTCACGCGCGCGGGCGGCCCGCGGGTCCGAGGTGCCCCGACGGGGCGTCCGCAGGGGTGTGTCCGACGGCACGGGCGCGGACCGTGCGGGCGCCGATCCTGCAGACGCCGGCCGTGCCGACGCCGACCGGGGGACGACACCGTGGTCGGTGCCGCCCCCGGCCGGCGCGTCGGACCCGTGCGGGGACCTAGAGGCCACGCGCGAACTCCGTGACGAGCGAGGGCACAGCGCCGTCGAACCCGACGACGTCGAGCATCCCCGCGTCCGACGGGTCGGCGATCGAGAAGCCCGTCGCCGTCATGCCGACCACCACGAGCCGAGCGTCGATCCCCGACCGCCGCCGGTACTCCGCGAGCGCCTGGTGCGGGTGCACCTTGCCGGCCCAGGTCTCGTTGTCCGTGTAGACCACGAACGTGTCGACCTCGGTGCCATGCTCGGTCGCCCACACCATCGGCAGCGCGCAGTCGGTCCCGGACATCGGCATCGCGTCGACCACGCGCAGGGCGTCGTCGAGCCGCTGCCGCGGCGAGATCGCGAGCGGCCGCAGCGCGCTGTCGTGCCAACCCACGCCGCGCCGCGTCGTGAACCCGACGGCGGACGCCGACGGCTCCGTCGCGAGCTGCACCAGGGCCAGCGCCGCCGACGCCTCGCGGGCGGTGATCGGCATGCCCGAGATGGGCGCCGTCATCGATCCGGAGACGTCGACCGCGAGCAGCGTGCGCTTCCCGGACGGCTCGACCGCCCCGAACGCCACGTAGAACGCGGCGTCGAGGGCGTCGGTCACCTTCCGGCTCGGCAACCACTCGCCGGCGCCGCGGGCCGACCGCCCGGAGGCGTACGTCCGCTGCGCCACGAGCACGTTGACCGGGTGGACGCGCGCCGACCGCAGCCGGCCGGGGTCGACCAGCTGCGCGACGACCTCGTCGGTCCGGCCCCCGAGGTCGGGGAGCATGCCGAGCCGCGTGAGCCGGGGCAACTGACGCATGAGCGCCGTCTGCGGCACGCCCACGTCGAGCAGCGCGTCCCAGACCGCCACCTCACCCAGCGCCGCGTCGGGGAGCATCTCCCACGACAGCCGGTGCCGGCGGACGAGGTCGACCCACGTCGCGGTGTCCGTGGCGGTCTGCGCCGCCACGAAGCCCTCGACGAGCGCCGGCGTCGCGTCCCCGACCGAGCCGCGGACGATCCAGTCGAACGTCGCCCGCAGCTCCGGCGAGGCCGTCGTCGGGTGGGACAGACGCAGCAGGTCACGGTGCGACCAGCCCTCACGCTGCCGGTACTTGACCGCCTGGTACGCGACGGCGTCGACGTCCTTGGACGTGTACCAGCCACCGACGGCGCGCCGCAGACCCCGACCCCAGCCGCGGAACTGCTCGACGTAGCCGGCGAACAGGAACAGGTGCGTCCCCGTCCGGGCGACGGCCGGCAGCGCCGCGAGCGCGAGCTGTGCCGACTCCGGCACCGACGCGGCGTACGCCAGGGCGAACAGCGCGGGGTTCTGGCGCGGCGCGGCGCCACGCACGGACACGTCGACGATGGTGCTGACCAGCGTCTCGGGGTCCTCGTGGGCCATCCGCCCGACGACCTCGGCGTTCTCCCGTGCCAGCTCGCGCGGCGCGGCGTAGTACGTACCGCCGTCCACGCCGAGGGTCAGGAAGCGCCGCAGCCGGGCGACGTCGTCGAGCACGAACGCGTAGCCACCCGCGGCGTTCAGCTCCTGGCGGGTGTCGGCGCGCTCGCGCTGCGGCGTGCGCCGCAGTCCGAGCGTGCGCAGCACGTCCATCGGTCGTTCCTCTCGTGTGGTCGTCGGGGCGGTGGCGGGCGTGGGGTGCGCACCGGGTGGACCCGGCGGACCGGGCTGCCCTCCTCCGAGGGCGTCCTTTGCGAGAGGAGAACCGATGCGCTCCGGCCCGCCACCGCTCCGACGTGGTGGAGCAGGTGTGCTCCAGGGAGGCTCGGGTGGGCGTGTGATGACGCCGGAGTCCTGCTCTCCCATCTGAGCTACGTCACCGAGGTGACGGCGGGACTCGAACCCGCGACCTGGCCATCAAGAGTGGTAACCGACAGTCTCCGGCCCACCCGAGTCTTCCCGTGTGCTGTTGTCGTCGAGGACTGTAGGGGTCTACACAGCGCTGGTCCCAGGCCTTTTCCGCGTCGGCCCCTCGGCGCCTCGGCGGACCGCGCGCAGGGGCCCGGGCGGGCGTGGGGTGGCCGCCGGAGAGCGACCGCCCCTCACGGGACGGTGCGCAGTCCGCTGCTCTTCCACTGAGCTACGACGTCGAGACGCCGGAGGGACTCGAACCCTCGACCCGCGGAACCAGGTAACCGATGACCTTCGGCCCGCCCGGGCCGAGGGGTCAGTATGGCGTCGACGTGGGCGTGACGCGCGCGGATTTGATGCTCGGCACGAGCGCCCGCTGCCCTAGGTTGCAGCCGTGACGAGGCGGAGGGTGTGGATGGCGAAGGACCCCGCGCGCCTCGATGACGCCGGGAACTGGGCCGGCGGAAGCTACGAGCTCGCCGTCCAGCTGGGGACGCCGGACGACGCACGCCTCGAGCACGCGGCTGGGATGCTCTGGCGCCTCGCCGCAGTGGTGAGCCCGTCTGCGGCTGAGTCGGCGCTCGTCGAGGAGCCACCGCCTCCATCTCTCGATCAGGGTCACACCCGGGGCATCGTGACCCTTCCCGGGGGGCATCGCGTGGTCTGCGGCGCGTTCGCTCACCGCGACGACACCGGCGGGGACGACTGGGTCGTCCTGTACCTCCCGCTGGGCGCGCTCAGCCGCGCCGACAGCCGGGTCGGCGGGTACCCGTTCGGGGACGTGCGCGGTTCGCTGACGTGGCGCGGCCCCCTCGACGCCTGGCTGGCATCGCTCGCAGACCGGCTGGCGGAGGACGTCCTCTTCCGGGTGGGTCTGATCGGCTTCGACGTCTTCGGCGACGTCGAGGCCGACGACCTCGCGGGCAGCATCCCGTCCGACCGCTGGTACGGGGCGGTGGTCCCGCACGAGACCCCGCGGTACTACCCGGCGACGTACTGACGCGTTGGCGACCGTGCAAGCCGTCGACCACGGGGAGATCGCCAGGGACGCCGTCGAGGCGTCCAACTGCACAGCACCCACGCAATCGTGGGTCGGCGGATTCAAGTGCTTGGTGCGACGCGGTGCCCATCGGGAGGGTGCGCGTATGACTGGGGCGAGGTTGACGCTGGCGGAGCGGGCGGGGATCGACAACGGCACCACGCCGTTCGAGTTCGTCACGAACAACGCACGAGCCGCCGAGTTCTTCGAGAGCCGCGTGCGCGCACTGGGGCTGCGAGGATTCGTCCGTGTCCAGCCTTGGGCAGGAGCACCGTGAAGGAAGCCTTGATCGCGATTCCCGACCTGCCACTCGACGTCCCCCGCGTTTCGGCGCCCACCCCGTCTGGAGCACCATCAGGCCGACTGGAAGGGCTGACTCCGGCCCGTCGCACCACCGGCCGCCGCTATCGGGTGAAGGACGACTTCGCACGGGCTGAGCGGGTCCGCCTGGCGGGGCCCGGACTAGACGTCGTCGCCGTCGAGGTTGAGCGTCGCGCGCCACTTCAGGGGCCGCTCAGCTCGCCGAGGTCTGCCCCAGGGGAACGTGGCGGCCGCGCCGGTCGACGTGACAGTCGCAGGCTCGACCGCCACCATGCCCGCACCGACCGGCGCTCTCAGCGCCCTACCGCACGAGGTCGCACGTAGAGGAGCACTCAGCCGGTCCCGCGTCCCGATAGCTGGTGGCTTGGAGCCGACGCGTCCGTACTTAAAGTATCGAAGCCCGATTCTCAAAGTATCTTGCATCTCGACAAGAATCTTGCATCTCGACACTCGAGCCTGTCGAGATGCGGCGCACATTGACCGCTGCCGTGCGGGCTACCTTGAACCGCGGAGCTCACAGCGCAGAGGTCAGTCAAAGTACGAAGGGCCGCCGCGCGGTCGCTCGCTGCTGACGATCCCGGTCCGGCAGGTATCCACGTGGCCCCGGCGGACACTCTCGGCGACGATGAGGACGTGGACGGGCGGAAGCGGGTGGCGGCGATCATCGTCCGCGACGGGTCGGTGCTGATGGTCCGGGAACGTGGGCGAGGGCCGCAGGGGCGACACGACGGCCCGGAGTACTGGACGCTGCCGGGGGGCGGGGTCCTCGAGGAGACCGACCTGACCTGCACGTCGGTCCGTACCGCGTTCGATTTCCCGTGCCCCTCAGGGTGGACGACTGTCTTCCGGGTGGACGTCGACCCCGCGAGCGAGCCGGTGCTCGGCACCGATCACGACCTCGCGTGCGACTGCCCAAGGATGGTCGGCCTCGACTGGATCCCGCTGACCCAGGACCTCGGCGACGACACAGGACTCGCCGTCCCGGTGATGCTCATGCGCTCGCCGTGAAGAGCTACGTCCTCTTCGACCACGACGGCGTCCTCGTCGACACCGAGCACTGGTACTGGACGGCGGGCGAGCGTGCTCTGGCCGACGTCGGGGTGGTGCTGGACAAGGCGCAGTACCTGAGCGACATGACCCGAGGGCTGGGGACGTGGGCTCAGGCCCGGGCGGCGGGTGTCGACGAGCCGACCATCGACCGACTCCGCGTCGCGCGCGACGGCTACTACCAGGAGTACCTGCGCACGCAGCCCATCGAGATCGACGGCGTCGTCGACGTGCTCGCCGAGCTGTCGCGGCATGCGCGTCTGGCCATCGTGACGACTTCCAAGCGCGCGGACTTCGACCTCATCCACGAGAGGCGGCAGATCCGCGCGTTCATGGACTTCGTCCTCGTCCGTGAGGACTACCAGCGCGCCAAGCCCGACCCGGAGCCGTACCTTGCCGGCCTGCGGCGCTTCGGCGCCGAACGACCGGACACCCTGGTCGTGGAGGACTCGGCCCGCGGGCTGGCGTCCGCGGTGGCGGCCGGCATCGATTGCGCAGTCGTGGACAACCACTTCACACGTGACGGTGACTTCTCGGGGGCGCGGTACCGGATCGAGACGCTAAGAGAGCTCGTCGACATCGTCCGGGGAGAAATCGGCTGACGACCTTCGAGCCAGGTGCGCGACCGGTCCGGCTCGCCGGGTGGCTCGTCGGGCTAGGGTCGCCCGTCATGAGTGACGGTCCCGACGCCCCGCCCCCACGCCCACTTCCGCCACAGGAGTTCGCCCGCTGGTATGGCGCGTGGGAGCCGCTCGACCCGAGCTCGATCGCCGAGTTCATGGACGGCTTCGACCGGCCGTGGTGGATCATCGGGGGCTGGTCCATCGAGGCGTTCACCGGGGTTGCTCGGGAGCACCAGGACATGGATGTCTCGATCCTGTCCAGCGATGCCGAGTCGTTCCGGCTGTTCCTCGGTGACCGCTACACCCCCTGGAACATGGACCGCAGCAGGCTGCGGCCCTTCGACGACCGGTTCCGGGACGTGCGGCCGGACAGCTCGCTGTGGATCCGGGAGCACTCCCGCGCGCCGTGGATCCTCGATGTGCCGTTCACGCCCGACACCGACGGCAGGTGGACCAACAAGCGTCGACCGGTCCACACGGCACCCCTGGACGATGTGACGTGGGTGGCCCCCGACGGGCTGCGCTACCTCCAGCCGGAGATCGCCCTGATGATGAAGTCGCGGCTGGCTCGGGAAAAGGACCGGATCGACGCCGCCGTCACGCTCCCGCTGCTAGATCTCGTGCAGCGACGTCGACTGCGGGAGTACCTCGAGGACGTGTCCCCGCAGCACCGCTGGCTCGAGGACCTCTGAGCGCTCGGACGAGCAGGGCGCGGGTCGTACCTGAGCGGAAGTAGCCAGACTACCGGCGGCGCTCTAGCAGTCATTCACGTGCGTCACTGTCGAGATGCGGCGCACGTTGACCGCTGACGAGCGGGCTACCTTGATCCGCGGAGCGCTCATCGCAGAGTCGGTCAAAGTACGAACGGCCGGCGCACGGTGGCTCGCTGCTGACGGTCCCGGTCGCGCAGTGATCCGCGTGCCCGACGGAACTCAGCAACGATGAGGACGTGGACGGGCGGTAGCGGGTAGCGGCGAACCTCGTTCGCGACGGGTCAGGGCTGATGGTCCGGGAACGTGGGATCCACCGCCGAAGAGGACCCATCACCGATGCGTTAGCGGCTGGAGTTTCGGCCAACTCCTCATAGCCTTAGCCAACGATTGCGCATCCGGCAGGCCGGGATTCGGCCCTTGCTCGCAACCGGCCGACAGTTGTCGCGCGCACCGAAGCGCACACCGGCGCCGACAACGACGAAACGCCGAGAGAACATCTTGGCTCTCGGCGCTTCGCGCTCGGTGTTGATCCTAGACTCGGGACTGTCCAGCGCCAGGAACTTCCCATAGGTCCAGAGCGACGTCGTAGCCAGGTCCGAGCTCGACCTGCAAGGCGTGCTGGAGACGCTGACCTTCTCGGGTGTACGGCTCGATCAGTCTCGAGTCGTCCCATCCGTGCTGGAAGTCGTAGTGATTGTTGAACGTTCGCGCCCAAGCCTTGAGATCACCCGCAAGTCGTTCCGACACAGGTAGGTCCCCCTCGCCCGCTGGACCATCGACCCAGAGGGGCCAGTCGATCGTGTACTCGTTCATGAGCCGGACGCGTGTGGTCATGCTTCAGCATCCTCCTCCTGGGATGGAAGTGATGACGAGCGTGTTGTTGCGCGAAATGACGACGCGCGGCTTGAACGTCTCCAGCAGGGTGCCGTTGGAGCGATAGAGCTGCACCGGCGTCGTGTCTCGAACCGCGCAGCACTCACTCCTCGGCGGTCAGGCGGCGGTCAGCATAGTCGCCAAGGGATGAAATCCGCTCAGAGCCCCCGGGCATGGACCGTTAGCGTCGCGGCATGCAGACCGACATCACCGACGCCGAGGTGGCGCTCCGCGCGGCCATAGCGGGATCGCTGGTCGTGGAGCGGGCTTTCGGTCGTGACGCACGGCGCGTCCCGAAGCACGGGGACGACTTCGCGACCGAGGTCGATCTCCGCGCGGAGGAAGCCATCCGCGAGGTGCTCCGCGAGCACCGCCCCGGGGACGGGGTGCTCGGCGAGGAGCTCGAGCCACACGATGGGGACGGCTGGAGGACGTGGCTCGTCGACCCGCTCTGCGGGACACGCAACTTCGCCTCCATGACAGGCCCGTTCAGCGTCAACGTCGCCCTGCGGGAGGGTGAGGACGTCCGCGTCGCCGCCCTGGCGGAGCCGCTCGCGCGGCGCGTCCTCTGGACCGACGGGGCCGACGCCTACGAGCGGCGTGAGGGCCGCACCGTCCACGTGCGACCGTCCGCGGCGTCCAGGATCGTCGAGGTGAACGCGGACGGCGCGGCGGACGACATCGGACCTCGCTTGGTCTCCGACGTGCGCGTCCGGTCGTGGATGAGTCCCCGGGTGAGCGCGTCGACGTTGGTCCTCGGCTGGGTCGCCGCCGGTCAGCGGGCCGCCTACGTCTCGGACGGGGACCTCCGGCACTCCGTCCACTTCGCGGCGGGGATCGCACTGTGCCGAGCTGCCGGCTGCGTGATCGGCGACCTGTCTGGCGGCGACGTGCACACGGGCGACGGGCTCCTGATCGCGGCCGACCACGAGACCTGGCGCCAGCTGTCCAACCACGTGGCGCGGCACCGCGTCCCGATCTGACGCAGCCGTCCGCGATCGACTGCTGGGCTGTGCCGTCGCGACCGCCGGGTCGCGCCGTGAATCCATCATCCGAACGGGGTAGTCGCTGATATGACGCATCTGGAGCTTGGGCCGGTGGTCCTGGGCGGGAACGTCTTCGGCTGGACCGCCGACCAGGCGACGAGCTTCGCCGTCCTCGACGCCTTCGTCGAGTCCGGGGGGCGGTCGATCGACACCGCTGACTCGTACTCGGTGTGGGTTGCCGGTCACCGCGGAGGCGAGTCCGAGTCGATCATCGGCGAGTGGCTGGTAGCTCGAGCGAATCGCGATGATATCGAGCTGCACACGAAGGTCTGCAACCATCCCGGGCGGCGCGGGCTCCGCGCGGGCAACATCGCGGCCGCGGTTGACGACTCGCTGCGGCGCCTCCGCACCGACCGGATCGATCTCTACTACGCGCACGACGACGATCCCAGCGTGCCGCAAGAGGAGTACGTGGCGGCGCTCGACGCCCTCGTCCGGGCGGGCAAGGTCCGCGAGGTCGGCGCCTCCAACTTCTCGGCCGAGCGGTTCGCCGGGGCCGTCGAGCTGGCGCGCCGGGAGGGCCTGACGCCGTTCACGGTCTCCCAGGACCACTGGAACCTTGTCGAGCGGGACATCGAGAGCACCCTGCTGCCGACCCTCGTGGAACGCGGCGTCGTCGAGCTTCCGTACGCTGGGCTCGCCGGTGGGTTCCTCACCGGTAAGCACCGGCCTGGCACGGCCGATCCCTCACCGCGGGCGGACGCCGCGAGGGTGTACCTCGACAGACCCGGCTCGACCGCTCTCCTGTCGACGCTCGATGAGCTCGCGCTCGCCCACGGCGTGTCCCCGGCGGTCGTCGCGCTCGCGTGGCTACGGACACGTCCGGCCGTGGGTGCGCCCATTGCGAGTGCGCGCCTCCCCGAGCAGGTGCCGCCCCTGGTCGCGTCTGCGACGCTCGAGCTCGACACGGACGTTCTCGAGCGCCTCGATGCCGTGTCGGCGGCGACGTCAAAGGACCCGCAGCCGCAGCTTTGACTGCCTCCTCTGCATCGGCTTCACATCTCGCGCGGAGCGACGTGTGGGTTACCACCCGATGGCGCTTGGTGCGGGCGCGACGCGGTATCTCGACAACCGTCACCAGGCGGCTGGTGCGAGTCATCACGTGCGGTCAACCATCGGTCTGCCAGACGCTCGGTGGGAGTACGTGTGCGCGTCGCCGCACGAGGCCGCCTTCGGCACGTCCCCTGCCGCCGTGAGTCCCAGGCTGCGCCTCTGCTGTCGAGACGCACGACAGAGTGACGTCCGTCGCGCGGCACTGGCAAGCTACCCGGGGCTGGTGCACGAGTTGGTGACAGCTGGTCTCAGGCGGCGAGTGCGACCTGAGTGGTCATGATGGTCTCGAACTCGATCGGTGTCAGCCGTCCGAGTCGGTGCTGGCGTCGGCGGCGGTGGTAGGTCCTTTCGATCCAGGTGATGATCGCCAGGCGGAGCTCGTCGCGGGTGGTCCAGCGGCGGCGGTTGAGGACGTTGTTCTGGAGCAGGGAGAAGAAGCTCTCCATGGCGGCGTTGTCGCCGGCGGAGGCGACCTGGCCCATCGACCCGACCAGGCCGTGACGAGCCAGGACGCGGGCCACCTTCCGGCTTCGAAACTGGCTGCCCCTGTCCGAATGCACCACGCACCCGGCGACGTCCTGGCGTCTCTGCGCAGCGCTGACCAGCGCGTTCACGGCGATCTGGGACGTCATCCGGTCGTTGATCGAGTACCCGACGATCCGGTTGGAGAACACGTCCTTGATCGCGCAGAGGTAGACCCTGCCCTCGGCCGTGGGGTGCTCGGTGATGTCCCACAACCACAACCGGTTCGGCGCATCGGCGCGGAACCGGCGCAGGACGAGGTCGTCGTGGGCCGGCGGCCCGGCCTTCTTGCCGCCCTTCGTGCGCTTCTTGCCGAACGCCGACCACCAGCCGTTGCCCGAGCAGATCCGCCACACCCGCCGGTCACACGCCCGATGCCCGGCGCGAGCGGCCTCGTCGGCCAGCAGCCGGTAACCGAACTCCGGATCGTCCCGGTGGGCGTCGAACAGGACGTTCGCCAGGTGCGCCTCGTCGAGCTCGCGCTGCGTGACGGGCGTGGCGAGCCACCGGTAGTAGGGCTGTCTGGCGAGCTTGAGGACCCGGCACGTCACCGCGACGGGCACCCCGTCGGCGGCGAGCTCGCTCACGAGCGGGTAGAGCCTTTTCCCGGCAGATGCGCCTGCGACAAGTACGCCGCCGCTCGACGCAGCACCTCGTTCTCCTGCTCCAGCAGCCGGATTCGCCGGTGCGCCTCACGCAGCTCGGCCGACTCGGTCCGGCTCACGCCGGGCCGGTTGCCGTCTTCGACGTCGGCGTCACGCAGCCAGTTGCGCAGGCATGACTCGGCGATCCCGAAGTCGGCTGCGACCTGCTTGATCGGAGCATCCCCGCGGCGAGCCACGGCCACGACGTCGTCGCGGAACTCCTTCGGATAGGGCCTGGGCACGGTGCACATCCTTCCAGCGGCGCCTGCGGCGCCACAGGTGGGTGTCACCTACTCGTGCAGCAGGCCCTGGACCTGCGCGCCCGGCTGCGGTCCGCAGACGACCATCAGTTCCAGAGCGCGTTCCTCGAGCTCTACGTGCATGAGAGCCTCGACGCCGCGGGCTACGCGGTGAGCATCCACCCCGAGGTACCCGGCGGTACCCGGCGACCCGACTTCGTTGCTCGCCGGGACGGCGCCGCCGTGTACATCGAGGCGATCGCTCCAGGCCCGTCGGACGCCAACCGACGAGCCAGCGCGCGACGCAACGACTTCCTCGACACCGTGAACAAAGTCGGCGACCCGAACTTCATGCTCGACCTCGACGAGTTGACGGTGGGAGCAGCGCCACCGCCCGGAGCACGACTCCGTACTGAACTTCGCGCGTGGTTGCGCTCGCTCGATCCCGAAGCGAGCTACGACTTCGCCAACGCGCCAGCCTTCCACTGGACGCACGAGGACTGGACGGCCGCCTTCCGTGCCATCCCCAAAGCACCGCATGCTCGTGGAACGACGCCGGGTGATCGAGCGATCGGCGTCTACAGCCACATGCCCGCTGCGTTCGTCGACGACGCGCCTGCCATCCGGGCGGCGATCGCGAAGAAGCACCGCGCGTACGGGGAGCTGGAGGCGCCGTTCGTCGTGGTGGTCGGGCTCTACATCTTCGACACGGACCTCGACCAGACCACCGCGGCGCTCTATGGCGACGTCGTGTACGAGTGGGGACGCACCGCCGACGGCGAGATCGTCTCGCGGGCCGCACGCCGGCCGAACGGCTACTTCGGCGCACCACCGGGCTGGGACAACCGGCACGTCTCCGCAGTACTCACTGTCAGCCAGCTCCAACCGTGGTCAGTACCTCGAGCCGAGACCACGCTGTGGCGCCACCCCAACCCGGCACACCCGCTACCGATCGGGATGGCCTTCCCGGGCGACACCATGGACCTCAGCACCAACAGGCTCGTCCGGGGCGCGGGCCTGTCACCAGCCGACCTCTTCGCGCTGCCCGACCCCTGGCCCAGGGGTACAGCGTTTCCGCCACGACGGAAGGTCGACCCCGAGGCGTAGCCGCCATTCGCCATCCTGTCCGTCGTCGAGCGACGTACTCTGACCGGCGCCTCGTCCGCGTCGACCGTGCGACGCACACGACCGCGGCAAGATCGTCGGGTGACCTCCAACGGCGTGCCCCTCCTGGCGTCACCTTCCCCCGGTGGGCGCAGCACGCCGCGTCTCGGTAGGTCGTAGTGGCAGACTCCCTTCATGCCGCCGTTCGCGGTCGACGGAGCGGTCGACGAGGAGAAGCTGCACGAGCTGTTGGCCGTGGCCACCGAGCTCGACGAGCTGGACTACAAGGCGACACTTGACCTGTCCAAGGGTGCGGACCGCAAGCACCGCGTCGAGTTCGTCAAGGACGTCGCGGCGCTGTCGTCGCTGCCTCACGGCGGGTACCTCGTGGTCGGCGTGAACGGCAAAGGGCAGCCGGCGCACGATCAGCCGGCTATCGAACCGGCGCACTTCGACACCGCGACCTTGACGGACATCGTGACCAGCGAGGTAGACGGTCGCGTGACGATCCGGGCGGCAGTGCACCGCATCGACGACCGTGACGTCGCACTCGTGTACGTCGGGTCGACCCAAGATGGGTACCCGGTGGTGTGCAAGAAGACCGGCGAGTACTCACTTCCGAGCGGGAAGCAGTGCGTCGTCTACCGGCGCGGCGACACATTCACTCGGGGTGGCACGCAGAGCCGCCGGATCGAGCACCGCGACTGGCCGGCTGTCCTGTTGAACCTTCGAGCTCGAGCGCGCGCTGAGGCTGCGACCGAGACGCAGGAAGTCATCGCACGGTTGGCGGAGCAGTTCCGTCGGGAGCCGGGGGAGCAGCCGGTCGTGATCGATGTGGCGATGAGCCCTGAAGACTTCGAGGCGGCCGTGGTCGATGCGCTCGAGCGCAAGCAGACCGCTGCGGTGCGAAGGGCGGTGGACAGCGCTCGGGTGTTGGTCGCGAGCGCTTGGACCGACGTGGATCGTGCCCGTGACGTCCAGCGAGGGCTGGATCGGCTGTGCTCCGTGGCTGGAGTCGCGCTCGGGAACGATGATCTCCAGCTGTTCGAGGTTGTGATCAAGGCCTTGTATCGGGTCTACAAGGGGGCGCTGATGATGGCCCACGAGACGTACCCGAGCCAGGCGCACCCGAAGGAGGCTGCCCTGCTCTGGCGGGAGATCGCTGCGCGACTTCTGACCATTCTGGGTGCTGCCGTTCGCGCGGAGCGATGGGCGTTCGTGCGCCCGCTCGTCCTCAAGAGCATCGGCACGACGTACTCGTACGCGACATGGCTTCGGCACGCCGTCACCGAGGCGTCGAGGGCGAACCTCCTCGTCAGTCAGACGGGTGAGCCGGCGAGGGGTGCGCTCGTGCGGTTCGCACGCGAAGCGGTGCAGGGCATTCCAGCCCTGTGCAACGACGTCGATGCGGTCCCGTTCGACTTCGACGAGCCCCCGGCCAGTCACGACGAACTGCTCGACAGCATCTGCCAGGGGGACTTCCTGTGGTGTGTGATCGTCCACGCAGCAACGACGGCGGCGGACTCCACGGACGGCCGACAGCACTTCTACCCGAGCTGCTCTGGGCTCTACGCCCACCGAACCGCGCCGATCGCCGAGGTTCTGGCCACCGATGAGGTTGCTCGCCGCGACGGGGTCGGCCAGCCAGACCCGATCGTCGCGCGGGCGATCCGGACCGTCGACGAGGCCGCCCGAGTCGCGGAGCAGAGCTGGGACTGGACGATCAGGACGGACGTCGTGAAGCGCTTCCTGGCGGCGAACCCCGGACCGTCGACGTAGCGAGCGGTTTCCGCGATCCCGCGGCGTAGTCGTCACCGCCAACTTGGACAACCGTATAGTCAGACTATCGATGCCGTTCAGTCAAAGTATCTTGCATCTCGACACTTGCATCTCGACAACTGTCGAGATGCACGACAGATTGACTGCCGCTGAGCGTCGTACCTTGCCTGCTGAGGGCTGGCCGCCTCCGCCCGGTCAAGGTACGACCGGCTCCTGCCGTTCGTGCGAATGTCGGTATTGCTCCGGCACCTCAGGGAACGATCTCTGTCAGCAGGTCCTCGATCCTGTGGTCGAGGTGATTGCGCAGCGAGCGGATGCCCTCGAGGTCCCAACCCTCGGGGTCGGGTAACGGCCAGGTCTCGACGTGGGGATGCGCAGGCAGGGCCAGGTTCGGCTTGAGAGCGATCACGACGTCGGCCTGGGCGATGAGCTCAGGTGTGACGGGCTGCGGGACCTGGTCGCTGCGGTCGATCCCGAGCTCGGCTAGCGACGCGAGGACCGTTGCGTCGACCCTCTCGCCCGGATTCGTGCCCGCCGACAGCACCCGGACCGTGTCGCCCGCCCGGGCGGCGGCGAGGCCCGCGGCGAGCTGCGAGCGACCGGCGTTGTGCGCACAGACGAACAGCACCGTTCGCCGGACGTTCGCCTCTGCGTGGTTCCGTGTTGTGTTCACATCTGTCAATATCGAGACATGTCGATGCAACGCGAAGTCGTGATCATCGGATCGGGCCCCGCCGGGTACACCGCGGGGATCTACGCCGCCCGGGCGGGCCTGTCGCCGCTGATCGTCGCGGGGTCGGTGACCGCCGGCGGTGCGCTGGTGAACACCACCGAGGTGGAGAACTTCCCCGGCTTCCCCGACGGCATCCAGGGCCCGGAGCTGATGGACAAGTTGCGCGCGCAGGCCGAGAAGTTCGGGGCGCAGGTGCTCCTGGACGACGTGACCGCCCTGGACCTGACCGGACCGGTGAAGAGCGTGACCACCGGCAGCGGTGAGGTGTTCACCGCGCGGGCGGTCGTGCTGGCCACCGGCTCGGCGTACCGCGAGCTCGGGCTGGCCGACGAGAAGCGCCTGTCGGGACGGGGGGTGTCCTGGTGCGCCACCTGCGACGGGTTCTTCTTCCGCGGCCAGGAGGTCGTGGTCGTCGGCGGCGGGGACTCCGCGGTCGAGGAGGCCACGTTCCTGACCCGGTTCGCCTCCAAGGTGACCCTCGTGCACCGCCGCGACACGCTGCGGGCCTCGAAGATCATGGCCGACCGCGCCGCGGCGAACCCGAAGATCGCGTTCGCGTGGAACAGCGAGGTCGTCGAGATCCACGGCGAGGACAAGGTCACCGCTCTGACGCTGCGCGACACCGTCACCGGCGCCACCCGCGAGCACCCCGCCACCGGGCTGTTCGTCGCGATCGGGCACGTGCCACGCAGCGAGCTGCTGACCGGGCAGGTCGACCTCGACGAGAACGGGTACGTGCGCGTACAGGGCCGCACCACCCTGACCAACCTGCCCGGGGTGTTCGCCTGCGGCGACGTCGTCGACCACACCTACCGCCAGGCCATCACCGCCGCCGGGTCCGGCGCGGCCGCGGCCCTGGACGCCCAGCACTACCTGACCGGGCTCGGCGACGTCGGCACCGCCGGCCCCGTCGCCCCCGGCGTCGCCCACCAGCTGCAGGAGGTCTGATGCCCACCACCACCGTCACCGACGCCACCTTCGAGGCCGAGGTCCTGCGCTCCGAGGTCCCCGTGATCGTCGACTTCTGGGCCACCTGGTGCGGCCCGTGCCGCCAAGTCGCCCCGGTGCTCGAGCAGCTGTCCGAGGACTACGCGGGGCGCGTAAAGATCGTCAAGCTCGACGCCGACGCCAACCCGCAGACCGTCACCGCCGCCGGCGTGGTGTCCATCCCGACGCTGAGCTTCTACGTCGACGGGGCACCGGTGAAGTCGCTGATCGGCGCCAAGCCGCGCCAGGTCATCGCCGCCGAGATCGACGACCTGCTCACCTGAGCACACCCCTCCCAGACGAAGGACCTCGCCCGTGGCTCAGACCTTGCCCGCACCCCAGCAGCTCGCCACCCGGCGCCTGTCCACCCTGGACCGGTGGCTGCCGGCCTGGATCGGGGCGGCGATGCTCGCCGGCCTCGCACTCGGCCGGTTCGTGCCGTCCCTGGCCGACGCGCTCGCGCACCTGGAGGTCGGCGGGATCTCGCTGCCGATCGGGCTCGGGCTGCTGGTGATGATGTACCCGGTGCTGGCCAAGGTCCGCTACGACCGCGTCAGCGCGGTCACCGGCGACAAGCGGCTGCTCGTCAGCTCCCTGGTCCTGAACTGGATCCTCGGGCCGGCGCTGATGTTCGCCCTGGCGTGGGTCTTCCTGCCCGACCTGCCCGAGTACCGCACCGGCCTGATCATCGTGGGCCTGGCCCGGTGCATCGCGATGGTCGTGATCTGGAACGACCTGGCCTGCGGGGACCGGGAGGCCGCGGCCGTCCTGGTCGCGATCAACTCCGTCTTCCAGGTCGTCGCGTTCTCCGTGCTCGGCTGGTTCTACCTCAGCGTCCTGCCGGGCTGGCTCGGCCTGGACACCCAGGGCCTGGACGTCTCGGTCGGGCAGATCGCGCTCAACGTGCTGGTCTTCCTCGGCGTCCCGCTGGCCGCCGGGTTCGCCTCGCGCGCGATCGGCGAGCGCACCCGGGGCCGGGACTGGTACGAGTCGCGGTTCGTGCCGCGGATCGGGCCGTGGGCGCTGTACGGGCTGCTGTTCACGATCGTGCTGCTGTTCGCCCTGCAGGGCGCCGCCGTGACCCGCAACCCCCTCGACGTCGCCCGCATCGCCCTGCCGCTGCTGGTCTACTTCGCCGTGATGTGGGGCGTCGGCTTGGCCACCGGCAAGGTGCTGCGCCTGGGGTACGCCCGCTCCACCACGCTCGCGTTCACCGCCGCCGGCAACAACTTCGAGCTCGCCATCGCGGTCGCGATCGGCACCTTCGGCGCCACCTCCGGGCAGGCGCTGGCCGGTGTCGTCGGACCGCTCATCGAGGTCCCCGTCCTCGTCGGCCTCGTCTACGTCTCCCTGTGGGCGGCACGCCGGTGGTTCGCGACCGACCCCTACGCCACCCCGGCACCGCAGGAGGTCCGCCCGTGAGCACCCTGTCCCCCGAACGCCCGCCCGCACCCGCCGGCTCCGACTGCGCCCCCACCCCGGAGGCGCACGCCATGGGCGCGCAGGCCGCCGCCCAGGTCGCGACCATGCTCAAGGCGCTGGCCGACCCGCTGCGGCTGCGGATGCTGTCGTTCATCACCACCAGCTCCACCGGTGAGGCGTGCGTGTGTGACATCGCCACCGTCGCCGACGTCTCCCAGCCGACCGTCTCCCACCACCTCAAGGTCCTCAAGGACGTCGGCGTGCTGACCTCCGAGCGGCGCGGCACCTGGGTCTGGTACCGAGTCGCCCCCGACGTGCGCGGCGCGGTCACCGCCCTGCTGGACTCCTTCGCCCCCGCGGCGCTGGACGCCGCCCACCACCGCGCCCGCCCGCTGACCGGCCTCGGCGACGTCGACGCCACCCTGACCCGGGTCGCGGACGACCTCGCGCCCAGGTTCCCCGACCTGGACGCGGACCTGGTGCTGCGCACCGTGCGCGAGTCCTACGCCGCGCTGGCCCGCGGCGCGGGGACCACCGCACACCTGGTACCCACGGCGCAGCGGTTCGCCGCCCAGCGCCTGGCCGACATCACCCGCGCCGCCACCCCGGCCGGGCACGTGCCGCAGGTGCTGTTCGTCTGCGTCGCCAACGCCGGCCGCTCCCAGCTCGCCGCGGCCCTGCTGCACCACTACGCCGGCGACACCGTCATCGCCCGCTCCGCCGGCTCCGCCCCGGCCGCCGCGGTGCATGCCACCGTCCGCCCCCTGCTCGCCGAGCTGGGCACCGACGCCGAGGCGGTGTTCCCCAAGCCGCTGACTGACGACGCCGTCCGCGCCGCGGACGTCGTGATCACCATGGGCTGCGGCGACACCTGCCCGATCCTGCCCGGCAAGCGCTACGAGGACTGGGTCGTCGGCGACCCCGCCCTCGCCTCCCCCGAGGGCGTCGCGGCCATCCGCGACGACATCGACGCGCGCGTGCGCGCCCTGCTCGCCGACCTGCTGCCGTCCACCACCGACCGACCCGAGGAGCACCCCTGATGACCGACACCGCCACCGACACCACGACCGACGGCGCGACCACCAAGCCCAGCGTGCTGTTCGTCTGCGTGCACAACGCCGGCCGCTCGCAGATGGCCACCGGGTGGCTGCGGCACCTGTCCGGCGGCGCCGTGGAGGTCCGCTCGGCCGGGTCGATGCCCGCCGACCAGATCAACCCCGCCGCCGTGGAGGCGATGCTCGAGGAGGGCATCGACATCCGCGCCGAGAAGCCGAAGGTCCTGACCACCGAGGCAGTGCAGGCGTCCGACGTCGTGGTCACCATGGGCTGCGGCGACGCGTGCCCGTTCTACCCCGGCAAGCGGTACGAGGACTGGAAGCTCGAGGACCCCGCCGGTCAGGGCGTCGAGGCCGTCCGCCCAATCCGCGACGAGATCCGCACCCGCATCCTCACCCTGCTCACCGAACTCGGCGTCCAGCCGGTCAACGCCTGACCGCGCCTGCGACGACGGCCCGGACCCTGCGGCGTCCGGGCCGTCGTGGCGTTCACCCGCCGGCCAGGGTCTTCTGCAGCAGCGTCGTGCCCAGCCACCGGTCGAACTTGCGACCCACCCGCTCCAAGCGCCCCGCCGGGTCAAACCCGGCGCGCCGGTGCAGCGCCAGCGAGGCCGCGGTGTCCCCGTCCGCGACCACCGCGATCACCTCCCGGGCGCCGGCCGCCGCAGCCTGCTCCAGGACCGAGGCGAGCAGGCGGGTGCCGATACCGCGCCCGGTCGCCGCCGGATCGAGGTAGATCGTGTCCTCGACCGTGTGCGCGTACGCCGGCCGCGGCCGCCACGGACCGACGTACGCGAACCCCGCCACCTGCCCGTCCAGCAGCGCGACCTCGAACGGCCACCCCGCCGCGACCACGGCGTCGAGCTTGTCCACCCACACCGCCTCACCGGGCGGGTCGAGCTCGAACGTCGCGGTCGACGTGGCCACGTAGTGGTCGTAGATCCGCGCGAGCCCTGCGACGTCGCCACTGGTCGCGGCGCGCACCTGCACGTTCACGCGGTGCCGTTCGCCGGCTGGTCGCCCGAGCGGCCGTGCACGACGCCGGTGGCGAACCCGATGCTCGCCGGCGCCCCGACCCCCAGGGTGACCAGCTGCGGCTCGGGTGCGCTGCCGCAGCACGAGCTGCCGTCGGCGTCGAGGTCGGTGGAGCACACCCCGGTCTCGGGCAGCTCGAGCTCGACCGCGTCCGCGCCGGCGCGGTCGCCGGCCAGGGCCGCGGCGATCGAGCGGACCTGCTCGTACCCGGTGGCCAGCAGGAACGTCGGGGCCCGCCCGTAGGACTTCATCCCGACCAGGTAGAACCCGTCGTCCGGGTGGGACAGCAGCGCCTCCCCGTGCGGGGGCACAGTTCCGCAGGAGTGGAAGTTCGGGTCGATCAGCTCGGCCAGCCGGGCCGGGGACTCCACCACCGGGTCCAGGTCCAGGCGCACCTCGCGCAGCATGTTCAGGTCGGGACGGAAGCCGGTCGCGTTCACGATCGCGTGCACCTGCAGGTCCAGCGCCTCCTCGCGCGCGTGGCCCAGCACCCGCACGCCGTCCCCGGTCGGCACGAGCTGCTCGATCGACACCCGGGTCACCAGCGTCAGCCGGCCGGCGTCCACGGCGTCCTTCAGCCGAGTACCGAGCAGCCCGCGCGCGGGCAGCTCGTCGGCCGCGCCCCCGCCGAACAGCCGCCGCGCCGAGCCTGCGCGGATCGCCCACGTGATCGTCGTATCCGGCGCGGACTCGGCCAGTTCCACCAGGCTCAGCAGGGTGTTCGCCGCCGAGTGCCCCATGCCCACCACGAGGGTGTGCCGCCCGGCGAACCGGTCGCGCTGCGTACCGAGCACGTCCGGCAGCGGCCCGGTCACGAAGGCCGCTGCCTGGCGCTCCCCGACCGCCGGCAGGCCGCTGGCACCCAGCGGGTTCGACGTCGCGTACGTGCCGGACGCGTCGATCACCGCGCGCGCCAGCACGTCCTGCACCTGCCCGTCCGGGGTCAGGGTCCGCACCCGGTACCCGCGACGCTCCCGGCCCAGGGTGCGGGTCTTGTCCGCACCGTCACGCGCCACCGCCAGCACCCGGGTACCCGTGCGCAGCCGCCCCGCGATCGCAGGCGTAGCCGCCAGCGGAGCCAGGTAGTCGCGCACCAGGTCCGCACCCGTCGGCAGCGCGTCCGTGTCCGGCGCGACCCACCCCGTCGGCTCCAGCAGCCGACGCGCGGCCGCGTCGATGTCATAGCGCCACGGCGAGAACAACCGCACGTGCCCCCACGACGCCACGGCCGCCCCCGCACGCTCGCCGGCCTCGAGCACCAGTGGCTCCAGCCCCCGCTCCAGCAGGTGCGCCGCCGCCGCCAACCCCACCGGCCCGGCACCGATCACGACGACCGGCAGCTCCTCACGCACGACCTCGGCCATGACCACTCCTCGCATTGAAGTACGTCGATAGGTGACGCCGAGCAACGTATCTACAACCGTCGATGCGTGGCAAGATGGCTGCCATGACCGCCACACCGCTGCCGCTCGCCACGCCGCCGTCGACCGGCACGTGCTGCGCACCGCTGACCCGGGCAGCGGCCGAGCCCGAGACGGCACGCGAGCTCGCGCGGGTGTTCAAGGCGCTCAGCGACCCCACCCGCGTCCAGCTGCTCTCGATCGTCGCGGCCCACCAGGACCGCGAGGCGTGCGTGTGCGACCTGACCGAGCCCGTCGGCCTCGCTCAGCCGACCGTCAGCCACCACCTCAAGATCCTCGTCGACGCCGGCCTGCTCACCCGCGAGCAGCGCGGACGATGGGCGTACTACTCCCTCGTGCCCGGAGCCCTCGACGACGTCGCCGCGAGCCTCCTCGACGCCGCCCGCTGAACCTCCTCGCGACTAGGTCCTGGGAACCGCTCCTCAACGGCAGCGGAGCGCAGATGCAGGGATCGGCTACAGGCCGGGCTGCGATGAGACGAGCGGACCAAGATCCCGCATCGACGGACCAGGAGAGACCTACGGTTCAAACATGGCTGAATCAATCCTGATCGAGATGACGACGCCTTCCGGTACCGCCGGCGAGGTCGCGTTGCTGCAGGCCGTCGCGGACCCCATCCGATGGGCCGTCCTGGACATCCTGGCAATCGGGGAGCACTGCGTCTGCGACCTGCAGAAGCGCGTGCCCATACCGGCGAACCTGCTCAGCTACCACCTGAAGGTGCTGCGTGACGCGGGCCTGGTGGTCACGTCACGGCGGGGTCGGTGGGTCGACTACCGGCTCGCGGACGACGCCGTGGAGCGCATGACGGCGGCCCTGCCGTCCGGGCACGCCGCGGTACGGCCGTGACCGCGCCGAGCAGGTCGGTGGTCGGCGGCTCGACGGGCCGCCTCGTCGCGGCGCTGCTCACCGCCGCGACCGTGTGGGTCGGGCTGTACGCCCTGAACGAGGTCGCGTGGGACACCGTCATGGGCGACTGGCTCGGCCTGGACCTGTCGCACCGGGTCGTCGACGCGGTGCACTTCTTCCTCTACGACGTCACCAAGATCCTGCTGCTGCTCGTCGGGATGATCTTCGTCATCGGGCTGCTGCGGACCACGCTGCGTCCCGAGCGCGTGCGGGCGTTCCTCGAGGGCAAGCCGCTGTGGCTGTCCCTGGGCATGGCGGCCGTGCTGGGCGCCGTGACGCCGTTCTGCTCGTGCTCGTCGATCCCGCTGTTCATCGGGTTCGTGGCCGCCGGGGTGCCCCTGGGCGTGACGTTCGCGTTCCTCATCGCCTCCCCGCTGGTCAACGAGGTGGCCGTGGTGATGCTGGCGGACCTGTTCGGCTGGCAGCTCACCGGCGCGTACGTCGGCGCCGGCCTGGGGATCGCGGTCGTGGTGGGCTGGATCTTCTCCCGGCTGCACCTGGAGCGGTGGGTCGAGGACTTCGTGTTCGCCGCCCCCGTCGCCAAGCTCGGCGCCGACGGGCACCGGCCGACCCTCGGCGAGCGGGTCGAGGCCGCCCTCGAGGAGACCCGCGACATCGTCGGGCGGGTCTGGAAGTGGGTCATCGTCGGGGTCGCCGTCGGCGCGGGCGTCCATGGCTGGGTACCGACCGAGTTCTTCGCCACCTACGCCGGGCCGGACAACCCGTTCGCGGTCGTCGTGGCGACCGTCGTCGGCGTCCCGCTGTACTCCAACGCGGCCGGGGTGATCCCGATCGCCGAGGCCCTGTGGGCCAAGGGCATGGCCACCGGGACGGTGATGGCTTTCATGATGGGCACCGTCGCACTGTCGATCCCGGAGGCCGTCCTGCTGCGGCGCGTGCTCAAGCCCCCGCTGCTCGCCCTGTTCTTCGGCACCGTCACCGTGGCGATCATCGCCGTCGGTCTGGTCTTCAACATCGTCTTCTAGCGGTCCGGGCCCCACCCGATCCGTCGTTCGTCCCACCCCTACCTGGAGGTCGTCATGAACATCAAGGTCCTCGGCCCTGGCTGCCGCAACTGCGTCACCCTCGAGCGCGTGACCCGCGAGGCCGTCGAGGCCCTCGGCATCGAGGTCGAGATCGAGAAGGTCACCGACTACGCGGCGATCGCCGGCTACGGCGTGATGAGCACGCCGGGCCTGGTCGTCGACGGCGAGGTCGTCCTGTACGGGCGGGTGCCGACCGCCGCCCAGGTGCGCGAGATCCTCGAGCCGCTCGTCACCCGCTGAGCCCTGCTGGGACCCGCGGCACGGGAAGAGACATCATGAACGAGCACCCGCCTTCGCGGGGCGGTTCGCCGGGCGCCGGTTCGCTCGCCGGACGCGGCCCCGGGCCGGCTCGGTTCCAGGCGCATCTGAGCCCTGATCCACCGGTCCACTTCGGGTGGGTGTGGTCCGTGGCTGTGCGGGTGGGGGCTGGGTGCAGGGCGTGGCGGGCCCGCCGGCCTGTGCCGGCTCTTCCACTAACGCCGTCGGGGCTGCAGTGGCAGGTAGCGAACTTGACGCCGAACGTACTTAAAGTATCCGCGCCTCAATCTCAAACTATCTTGCATCTCGACAACTCGACAGACCTGGTGTCGACGGTGACCGAATTCTGCACGACTGCCCGCCTGGAAGACTGCACACGCCCGGGCGTGTCTGCGCAGATGCGCAGCGTCCGCCAGCGAGGGTCGGGAGTGTCAGATGAACGGTGGGCGGGGCCCGGCGTTCTTCAGAGGTTCGAGGGGTTGATGCGCCCGTCGAAGGTGATGGCGAACGCGTTGAGGGCGGCCTTCCATCGGATGACCCATCGTGCCCGGCCCCGTCCGGTGGGGTCCAGCGCTCGGGTCACCAGGTAGAGGCACTTCAGGGCCGCGGCGTCGTTCGGGAAGTGCCCCCGGGCCCGGACTGCTCGCCGGTAGCGCGCGTTCAGACTCTCGATCGCGTTGGTCGTGCAGATGATCTTGCGGATCTCCACGTCGTAGTCCAGGAACGGGACGAACTCGGGCCAGGCGGTGCGCCACCAGCTTGACCGCCGCCGGGTACTTGCCGGCCCACTTGTCGGCGAAGTCGTCCATCCGCGCGCTCGCCTGCTCGGCGTTGACCGCGGTGTAGATCGGCTTGAGGTCGCGGGCCACGGCGTCCCAGTCCTGGCGGGCGGCGTAGCGGAACGTGTTGCGGATCAGGTGGATCACGCAGGTCTGCACCTGGGTCAGCTCCCAGACCGTGGTGATCGCCTCCGGCAGCCCCTTGAGGCCGTCGCAGACCGCTATGCACACGTCCGTGACGCCGCGATTCTTGATCTCGGTGAGCACGTTCAACCAGTACTTCGCTCCCTCCCCGCCGTCCCCGGCCCAGATCCCCAGGATGTCGCGCTCCCCGCGGGTGGTCACGCCGATCACGACGTAGAACGGCTTGTTCGTCACCGCGCCGTCGCGGACCTTGACCACGATCGCGTCGATGAAGATCACCGGATAGACCACGTCCAGGGGGCGGGTCTGCCACTCGGCCATCTCCGCGGTGACCTTCTCGGTGATCCGGCTGATCGTGTCCTTGGAGACCTGGGTGCCGTAGACCTCGGCGAAGTGCGCCGAGATCTCCCCGGTCGTCAGCCCCCGCGCCGTCAGTGAGAGCACGAGCTCGTCGACGCCCTCCAACCGGCGTTGGCGCTTCTTGACGATCGCCGGCTCGAAGGTGCCCTCACGGTCACGCGGCACGTCGATCTGCACCGGGCCGATCTCGGTGATCACGGTCTTCGAGCGGCTCCCGTTGCGCTCGTTCGAACCTGACTTGCCCTCCCGCTCACCCGGTCGATACCCGAGGTGGTCGGTCAGCTCTTCCTCGAGGGCCAGCTCGAGGACCTGCTTGGTCAAACCCGCGAGCAGCCCGTCCGGGCCGACCAGGTCCAGCCCGGACGCCCGCGCCTGGGCGACCATCGTCCGGGCGATCTGCGTGTTCTCATCCTCATCGAGCTTCACGGGCTCGATCGTGTCGTTCATGCCGCCTGCTTCCCCGCCAAGCCATAGCCCGGCGTGTCAGGCCGACCCCCGCCCACCGTTCATCTGACAGACCCGGGGGCGAAGCCTGCTTGTGTGAGGCTGTGCAGGAAACGAGCAGCGAGGTCCGAGGCGTGTCGCAACCGGCTCCAACGTGTGGTTGTTGTGGGCGTCAGCGGAGCCGGTTGGCGGAGCTGGGGTCGACACCGGGGGTCTTCATCTGCCGGCCGTGCGCACTGTGGGCGTGGCGGCGGGCGTCGCGCCGCTGACGGGTGCGCCGGTCGGTAGGACCTGGCAGACGCCGTCCTCGCCGCAGGCTGCCGGGTCCAGGGTGGCGGCGCGGTCCCGCAGCCGCCGAACCTCCGTGCGGGTCGCCTCGAGCTCGGCGATGCGCACGTCGAGCGCGGCAGCATGCCGGTCAAGCAGGGCGGTGACGTGCTCGCACGGTGGGCCCTCGCTCTCTCGGACCTCGATGATCGTGCGGATCTCAGCAAGGGTGAGCCCGGCAGCCTGAGCGGCGCGAACGAACCCCAGCCGCGTGAGCACGCCCTGGTCGTAGTCCCGGTATCCGGAGGCCGCCCGGGCGGGCACAGGCAGGACCCCGGCCTGCTCGTAGAACCGCAGCGCCTTCGTGGTCAGGCCGGCGCGCTCGGCCACCTCCCCGATCCTCACCTCACCGACCCTACGCCTTGACCTTCCCCCGCACTGGAACCTCTACCGTCCCCGGCATGGACGAGAACACCTGGGACCTGGTCGTGGTCGGCACCGGGGCAGCGGCGATGGCCGCCGGTATCGAAGCCCGCTCGCGCGGCAAGCGCGTCCTGCTCGTCGAGCACGGCCCGCTCGGCGGGACGTGCCTGAACATCGGGTGCATCCCGAGCAAGAACCTGCTCGCCGCCGCCGGGCAGCGCCACCGCGCCCTGGCCAACCCCTTCCCGATGGTCCCCACCACCGCCGGCGAGGTCGACGTGCCCGCGCTGATGGGGCGCAAGCAGGACCTGATCGACGGGCTGCGGCAAGCCAAGTACGAGGACGTCGCCGCCGCGCACGGCTTCCCGATCCGGCACGGGCACGCACGGTTCGTCGACGAGGCGACGCTGCACGTCGAGGACGAGCCGGTCCGGGCGGCGGCCTACGTCATCGCCACGGGCGCCGCGCCGCACCTGCCGGACCTGCCCGGACTGCACGACGTCGCCTACCTCACCTCGACCACCGCGATGGAGCAGCAGCAGCTGCCCGCGTCGATGGTCGTCATCGGCGGCGGCTACGTCGGGCTCGAGCAGGCGCAGCTGTGGTCCCACCTCGGAGTGCACGTGACCCTGATCGGCCGAGTCGCACCGCACACCGAACCCGAGGTCGCCGACGTGCTGCGCGCCGCGTTCCTCACCGACGGCATCCAGCTCCTCGAGGAGCACGCCGTCGCCGTCGAGCGCGGGGCCGACGACACAGTCCTCGTGCACACCGCCAGCGGCCGAACGGCGAACGGCGAACGGCTGCTGGTCGCGACCGGCCGGGCGGCCGACACCACCGGCCTCGGCCTCGACGACGCCGGCGTCGCGACGGACGCCCGCGGCTTCATCGTCGTCGACACCCACCAGCGCACCACCAACCCGCGCATCTACGCCGCCGGCGACGTCACCGGAGCACCTCAGTACGTCTACGTCGCCGCGCGGACCGGACACGCGGCGGCCGCTGGCGCCCTCGGCGACCCCACCGCGGTCGACTACCGCGGCCTTCCCGGCGTCGTCTTCACCACCCCGCAGCTCGCCTCGGCCGGACTCACTGAACAGCGCGCCCTCGAACTCGGGCACACCTGCGACTGCCGGGTCCTCACAGCTCAGGACATCCCCCGCGCCCTGGTCAACCAAGACCCACGAGGCGTCCTGAAGCTCGTCACCGACGCCCACACCCGCCAGATCCTCGGCGTCCACGCCGCACTCGACGGCGCCGGGGAACTCATGCTCGCCGCCACCTACGCCATCAAGTTCGGCCTCACCATCGACGACATCGCCGACACCTGGGCGCCCTACCTCACGATGAGCGAAGCGCTGCGCCTTGCCGCCGGACTCTTCCGCACCAACATCCCAACCAGCTGCTGCGCCTAACGACCCACCAGCGCGACCACCGACTCCTCACTCACGTCTCGCACACCCCCCCACGGTGGGGCCAGCACCGTGACGACGGCGGGGGCCACTTCACTTGACGACACTCATTCCGGGCGCGTCAGGCGGCGAGGGTGCGGATCTGGGCGTCGGTCAACGCCTTGCGGGCGTCGATGCCGAGCCCGTCCACTCGCACCAGTGCGGTCAAGGCGTTGCGGTCCGCCGTCCGTCGCCGGTCCAGCGTCCTGCCCGCGGCCAGCAGCACCTGCAGCGTGGAGCGCTGGCCATCGGCGCTGGGGCTGAGCAGGAGACCACTGTCCGTTGCCAGAGCAGTGCGCGCGGCGGCGACTGCGTCCATCGGGTCGTACTTGCCTGCTCGTGCTCGCTGCTGACACCGGGGAGGCTGCTCCACTCGGTCTATGAC
This sequence comes from Cellulomonas flavigena DSM 20109, assembly GCF_000092865.1. Taxonomy (GTDB): domain Bacteria; phylum Actinomycetota; class Actinomycetes; order Actinomycetales; family Cellulomonadaceae; genus Cellulomonas; species Cellulomonas flavigena. The sequence continues at coordinate 4,049,562 of NC_014151.1, forward strand.
CAGCCCGACGCCGCCTCGGTGCACGCCCAGTTCGACGAGCTCCTGGACCAGGTCACCGGGCCGTTGCCGGCCGTCGCCGAGCGCCTCGACGCGGCCCGAGACGACCTGCTCGCGTTCACGACCTTCCCCAAGGAGATCTGGCGGCAGATCTGGTCGAACAACCCCCAGGAACGCCTGAACGGGGAGATCCGCCGACGCACCGGCGTCGTCCGCATCTTCCCCGACCGCGACGCAGTGACCCGCCTGGTCGGCGCGGTCCTGGCCGAACAGCACGACGAATGGACCGAAGGAAGGCGCTACCTCGCCCTGGACGTCCTGCACCGCGCACGACTGAACCTCATCACCACCACCGACGCCGACCCTCAGGAACAGTCCTTGGCCCTGTCCGCCTGAACAGGAACAGGATCACGCCGAACGGCTACACCGCGCCCAGGGACTTGACCTCGCCCCGAGGGTGACCGTGGCGACCGTGCAGTCGCAGATCGGTACCAGCGAGAACGGCGATCTGGGTCCAGGCAACCCCGCACCTTGACCGGATCTTCATCGGCGGGCTCGCTGCGAGGGAGTACGTTCTAGATACCCCCCTGGGGTATCCCGGATGGGGCGGGAGCGGCTAGACACGAGGAACGGCTCCGCGAGCGTCGGTCCGTACCGACCACAGAACGAGAACGACGAGGCGGCTCGGTGCCGCCGCACGCGACGTGTGAAGGAGGTTCGACATGGCAAGTCAGAGCACGGTGCTCGACGTTCGAGGCCTGCACTGGGCGACGTCCGAGGCGGTGGTGGAGAAAGCGCTCGCTCACCGTCCGGGGGTCGTGGAGGTCAACGCGAACGCGGTGTCGCAGACGGCGAGCGTGACGTACGACCCTGCACTCACGTCGGTGGCTCAGCTCACCGGCTGGGTCCGCGACTGCGGGTACCACTGCGCCGGCCAGTCCGTGCCAGACCACGTCTGCGATCCCATGTCGGAGCCGGTGACCGTCGACCGGCACGGTGCCTCGACTGTCGACGGCCGCGGCGCCCCGACCACGCGAGCACTGCACGACCCGCACGCGGGTCACGCGGGACAAGCTCCCCACGGCCCGGACGACGCGCACGACCCCGGCCATCCGGAGCACCCGAGCGGTGGGCACGGCAAATCCGCGCACGACCGTCCCTCCAGCGGGGTGTCGCCGCACGACGCGATGGGCCACGGCGGTCACCACGGCGGTGGGTCGATGGAGGACATGGCCCGCGACATGCGCAACCGGTTCCTGCTCGCGCTGCTCCTGTCGATCCCGATCACCCTGTGGTCACCGATCGGCCGCGAGGTGCTGGGCTTCACGGCGCCCACCCCGTTCGGGCTCCGGGACGACGTCCTGGCGCTCGCACTGTCGCTGCCGGTGATCTTCTACTCCGCCTGGATCTTCTTCGACGGTGCCGCCCGCGCACTGCGCGCCAGGACCCTCGACATGATGGTCCTTGTCGCTGTCGGGGTCGGCACGGGGTGGGTCTACAGCGTCGCCGTGACGCTCAGCGGTGGCGGCGACGTGTTCTACGAGGCCGCGACGGTGCTGACCACCTTCGTCCTGCTCGGGCACTGGGTCGAGATGCGCGCCCGCGGCGGCGCCAACGACGCGGTCCGCACCCTCCTCGAGCTTGCGCCCGCCAAGGCGGTCGTACTGCGTGACGGGGTGGAGACCGAGGTCCCGACGTCGCAGGTCGTCGTCGGCGACCTCCTGCTGGTCCGACCAGGAGCCAAGATCCCTGTGGACGCCATCGTGGAGGACGGCGAGTCCGAGGTGGACGAGTCGATGGTGACAGGCGAGAGCATGCCGGTCGCGAAGTCGCCGGGCTCCGAGGTCATCGGCGCCTCGATCAACACGACGGGGACGCTGCGAGTTCGGGCGGCGAGGGTCGGGGCCGACACCGCCCTGGCCCAGATCGTCAAGATGGTCCAGGACGCGCAGAACTCGAAGGCACCGGGTCAGAGGCTCGCCGACCGCGCGGCGTTCTGGCTGGTTCTCGTGGCGCTCGTCGGGGGGACCGGCACGTTCCTCGTCTGGCTCGCTGCCGGCGCGAGCGTGCCCACCGCGATGCTGTTCGCGATCACCGTGGTCGTGATCACGTGCCCCGACGCCCTGGGGCTCGCGACGCCGACGGCGATCATGGTGGGCACTGGTCTGGGCGCGAAGAGGGGCGTCCTGTTCAAGAACGCGTCGGCGCTCGAGGCGTCCGCCCGGATCGACACGGTGGTGATGGACAAGACGGGCACGCTGACCAAGGGCGAGCCCGCCGTCACCGACGTGATCGTCGACGGGATCGACGACGTCGATCTGCTCGCCCTGGTCAGTGCGGTGGAGCGCGAGTCAGAGCACCCGCTGGCGCGCGCGATCGTGAGCCACGCGACGTCGGCCGGCGCGCCCGTGCTGACGGCGACCGGTTTCCGTAACGTGCCCGGACGCGGCGCGACGGCGACGGTCGACGGCCGGCGGGTCCTGGTCGGGAACCGCCGACTGATGGCCGACGAGGGCGTCGAGCTGGGCAACCTGGCGGCCCGACGGGACGAGCTGGCGGCTTCCGGGCGTACGGCGGTCGTCGTGGCGGTCGACGGCCGTGCGGCGGGTGTCGTCGCCCTGGCCGACGCGGCACGTGACACCTCGTCCGCGGCTGTGGCGGCGATGCGCGGCTCCGGCATCCAGGTGGTCATGCTGACCGGGGACAACGAGGCGACGGCGCGGCGCATCGCCGACCAGCTCGGCATCGACACGGTGATCGCCGAGGTGCTGCCTGGAGACAAGGCCGCGAGGGTCGCCGAGCTCCAGGCGTCGGGCAGGCGCGTGGCGATGGTGGGCGACGGCGTCAACGACGCGCCGGCTCTGGCGCGAGCGGACATCGGGATCGCGATCGGGGCGGGGACGGACGTCGCCATCGAGACAGCAGACATCGTCCTGATGCGATCGGATCCCCTCGACGTCCCGGTCGCGCTCCGCATCGGCAAGGGGACGCTGCGCAAGATGCGGCAGAACCTCGGCTGGGCGATCGGGTACAACGCGCTGGCTCTCCCGGTCGCCGCCGGGGTGTTCTACCCGCAGTTCGGGGTGAGCCTGAGCCCGGAGCTGGCGGCGCTCTCCATGTCCGGTTCATCGGTCATCGTGGCCGCCAACGCGCTCCTGCTCAAGCGGCTCAAGCTGCCATCGCCCCAGGTGGCAGGCGGTGCTCGCCACGATCCCCTCCGGGATGGCTCGGGAGTCGCCGTGCGGGCCGAGCCGCACTGAGGCGCCCGGTTGGCGTTCCGATGACCTCGCTGGTCGGCGCCTCGGCTTGCCGAGATGAGGTCTGCTGATTCTTCAGCGGTTCTTGACTCGGTCTGAGCCGAACCTGGGCACCTCACCGAGCACGCTGGGCGCAGGCGGAGCCGCAGCCATCTGGTCGTGGCGCCGGTGGGGAGCAGACAGCTCACGTACGACGGAAGCGAAGGAGTGGAGACCATGAACCACAGCGGTTTCGGGCATCTGAAGTGGATGGCGCTGACGGCTGCAGCACTGTTCGGCGTCCTGCTGCTCCTCGGGAACTCGGTCGGCGACGCTCTGCGCTACGCAGTGCTGCTCGCCTGCCCGCTCATGATGGTCGCGATGATGTTCGGCCCGCACTCCGGGCGCGGCGGTCATGGTGGCAGCGAGACGGGCATGCGCCCACGCGAGGACACGGACGGGCGCGTGGACCACCACCACAGCGCGTAGGGCCGCGCTCGGCGCGTAGACCGGCGCCGGGCTCCTCCGGACCCAGGGTCGTCGACCCGGCCCGACCGAGCCCCGCCGGGGTACGACGAAATCCATCAGCACACAGCACACGAGCGAAGGAGCACGACACATGAGCACCACCACGTACGAGGTCATCGGGATGACCTGCGGCCACTGCGTCTCGTCCGTCACCGCGGAGGTCAGCAAGCTGGCTGGCGTGGACGACGTCGACGTCGCCCTGGTGCAGGGCGGCGCGTCCCGAGTGACGGTCAGCAGCAGCGCACCGCTGCCGCTGGACGACGTCCGCGCGGCCGTCGACGAGGCGGGGTACGACCTGGTGGGCGAGTCGGCATGAACGATGCCGGACGGCTCGCGGGCTTCGGCCTCGCGCTCGCCGCGGCCCTCGGCGCCGGCTTCGGCGTCGGGGCCGCCGTGGGGCCGATCGGCATCGACGAACCGTCGTCCACCGTGAACCAGACCGGCGACATGCCGGCCGACCACGAGTGACCCATCAGAACGGAGACAGCCCGTGACCGAGGCCATCGAGCTGGAGATCGGCGGGATGACCTGCTCCTCCTGCGCCGCGCGGATCGAGAAGCGGCTCAACCGCATGCCCGGCGTCGAGGCAAGCGTCAACTACGCGACGGAGAAGGCGAAGGTCACGCTCCCCGAGGGCACGTCCCTCGCCGACGCCGTCGCTGTGGTGGAGGCGACCGGGTACACCGCTCGGCTGCGTCCGTCGGCACGCTCGCAGCCCGCTGCCGCTTCCGACGCCGCGGCGCCCTCCCGCGACGACGAGACCGCGGCGCTGCGACACCGGCTCGTGCTGTCCGCGGTGCTCACCGCGCCCGTCTTGGCGCTGTCGATGGTCGAGCCGCTGCAGTTCGACAACTGGCAGTGGCTCTCCCTGACTCTCGCGGCACCCGTCGTGGCGTGGGGCGCGTGGCCGTTCCACCGCGCGGCGTGGGCGAACGCCCGTCACGCCGCCGCAACGATGGACACGCTCATCAGTGTCGGCGTCCTGGCGGCCTTCGGATGGTCGCTCTACGCCCTCTTCTTCGGGGCGGCGGGCCGTCCTGGCATGCGCATGGCGTTCGACATCGTCCCCGACCGCGGCGGCGGCGGTCACGAGATCTACCTCGAGGTGGCCGCGGCGGTCACGGTGTTCATCCTCCTCGGGCGCTACTTCGAGGCGCGCGCCCAGAAGCGCTCCGGTGCAGCGCTCCGGGCGCTGATGGAGCTCGGCGCCAAGGACGTCGCGGTGCTGCGCGACGGCACCGAGGTGCTGATCCCGGTGCAGGACCTGAGTGTCGGTGACGAGTTCCTCGTCCGCCCCGGGGAGAAGATCGCGACTGACGGCGTGGTCGTGGACGGTGCGTCGGCCGTCGACGCGTCGATGCTCACCGGTGAGCCGGTGCCCGTGGAGGTGGGCCCGGGTGACCCCGTGGTCGGGGCCACGGTGAACGCCGGCGGTCGGCTGCTCGTGCGTGCCACCCGCGTCGGTACCGACACCCAGCTCGCGCAGATGGCTCGCCTTGTCGAGGAGGCGCAGACCGGGAAGGCCCCCGTCCAGCGACTCGCGGACCGGATCTCGGCCGTCTTCGTGCCGATCGTCATCGCTCTCGCGGTCGCCACGCTGGGGTTCTGGCTCGGGGCCGGGGCGGGCGCCGAGGCGGCGTTCACCGCTGCCGTTGCGGTCCTCATCATCGCGTGCCCGTGCGCGCTCGGTCTGGCGACGCCGACCGCCCTCATGGTGGGCACCGGCCGAGGGGCTCAGCTCGGCATTCTGATCAAGGGGCCCGAGGTGCTGGAGTCGACTCGCCAGGTCGACACCGTCGTGCTGGACAAGACCGGGACCGTCACGAGCGGGCAGATGCAGCTCGTCGAGGTCCTGCCCGCCGCCGGTCACGCGCGGGAAGAGGTGCTGCGCCTCGCCGGAGCGCTGGAGGACGCCTCCGAGCACCCCATCGCGCGCGCCATCACGGCCGGAGCGCGGCACGAGCTGGACGTCGCCCTGCCAGCCGTCCAGCAGTTCTCCAACAGCCAGGGGCTCGGGGTCTCCGGCATCGTCGACGGGCACACGGTCGCGGCCGGACGAGTGTCGTGGATGGCCGACGAGTGGGCTCAGCACCTCGACGCCGACCTGCGGGCCGGACTCGAGGTGGCGGAGTCGGCCGGGCGCACGGTCGTGGCCGTCGGCTGGGACGGCGCACTGCGCGGGCTGCTGGTCGTCGCGGACACCGTGAAGCCAACATCGCGGCAGGCGGTCGCCGAGCTGCGGGCGTTGGGCCTGCGACCGGTGCTGCTGACGGGCGACAACGCGCGGGCGGCACGCGCGATCGGCGCCGAGGTCGGGATCGACGACGTCGTCGCCGAGGTCATGCCGGCGGACAAGGTCCGGGTCGTGCGCGAGCTGCAGGACGCCGGCCGGGTCGTGGCGATGGTCGGCGACGGTGTCAACGACGCCGCCGCCCTCGCCCAGTCGGATCTGGGCATCGCGATGGGGACCGGCACCGACGTCGCGATCGAGGCGAGCGACCTGACCCTGGTCCGCGGCGACCTGCGAGCGGCCGTCGACGCCGTCCGCCTGTCCCGGCGGACGCTGTCCACGATCAAGGGCAACCTCTTCTGGGCCTTCGCGTACAACGTCGCGGCGATCCCCCTCGCGGTCTCTGGCTTGCTCAACCCGCTGATCGCGGGCGCCGCGATGGCGTTCTCGTCGGTCTTCGTGGTGACGAACAGCCTGCGCCTGCGCAGCTTCCGCGCCGTCTCGCTCGACGGGGCGGCGCGGACGACAGGCGTTGACCGGCGTCCGGTCGACGCGGTCGCGTCGGTCTGAAGCCACCTCACCCGACTCCGGACCGTCTCGGGCGCGACTCACGTCCACGTCCGTGCCCGATCGGGAAGCGGGGTTGGAAGCACACGGGAGATCGAGGGGGGCGAACGATGACACGGCACGGCACTTCGAAAGACCAGCAGCTCGCACGCCTGCGCCGGGTGGAAGGTCAGGTCCGGGGCATCGCGCGAATGGTCGAGGAGGACACGTACTGCATCGACGTCCTGACCCAGGTCTCGGCGGCCAGTCGGGCGCTGCAGGCGGTGGCGCTCGGGCTGCTCGACGACCACCTGGCGCACTGCGTCGTGGAAGCCGCCCGGGCGGGAGGTCCGGAGCAGCTGGCGAAGCTGCGTGAGGCCAACGAGGCCATCGCGCGCCTTGTCCGCAGCTGAATACGATCGGCTCTGAGCACGGATCGGTCCCGGCACGGATCGGTCAATCCCTCCGGTGCTCTCGGGTGGCTCGTCCGTCCGCGTGGCATGCCGGCGACCAGGGGTCATTGTTCATGCCCGGGTGTGGCGCACCGGTGCAACGTGCGCCCCGAGTCCCAGCGACGTCAGCAGAAGAGGCTGGGACGAGGCCGGACACACGACGGACGCATCCCTCGGACTCGCCCCGTCAGTGACGGGCGGTCCGAGGGATGCGTCCGCTGCTCGTCAGAGCTGCGCCAGGAGGGTCTCCATGGTGCTGATCTCGGCGGTCTGGTCGTCGACGATCTTCTGAGCGAGCTCCAGCGCGTCAGGGTTGTCCCCGTCCGCCTGCTCGGTCTCGGCCATCTCGATGGCGCCCCGGTGGTGGTCGATCATGAGCTCGAGGAACCGCGTGTCGAACTCGGTGCCGGACAACGAGCTGAGCTCGGACATGACGTCTTCGTGGTTCATGCCCTCCATGTCCATGCCGCCATGGTCCATCCCGTCCATGCCGTCCATCCCGTCGGCGACAGGCTCCTCGCCCCACGACTCGAGCCATCCGGCCATCAGCTCGATCTCCGGACCCTGCGCTGCCGCGATGCGCTCACCGAGATCCTGGACCTCCGGCGTCGCGGCCTTCCCCGCCGCGAGCTGCGCCATCTCGATCGCGCCGTCGTGGTGCACGATCATCATCTGCGCGAACGTCGTGTCGGAGTCGTTGTGCGTGGACTCGCCGGCCGACGCCTCGGCGTTGGCCACCGTCTTCTGACCTGTGGGGCTCGGGTCTGCACCGTTCCCGGTCGAGCAGGCCGCGATGCTGAGAGTCAGTGCGGCGGCCGCAACGGTGGCGACGATCTGGCGTCGTGCGCGGTTCTTCATGGGTCTCCTGGTGGATGGGTGGTGCGGTAGCCCGGTGTGGGGTGAGACCTAGGCTGCGTGTGTGCTCGTGCAGCAGGCTCCCGGAGCTTCCTGCACGGCCTTCGACGCACCGCCGCAGCAGCCGTCGGTCGTGGTGTCAGCGGTAGGCGAGGTCGTCGTGACGTCGGCAGGTGTCGTGTCCTTGCAGCAGGTCATGGTGAAGCTCCGTTTCCGGTAGGGGTGATGCGTGTCGGTGAAGGGGGTTCGCAGCGTCAGAGTCGGCTCGTGACCTCCTTCAGCAGGTCGGCGGGGTCGAGCCACATGGACGGGTAGTCCCCGAACCAGGTCTGTGTGCCATCGGGGTCGATGAGGACGAAGCCGTGGCCCGGCAAGCCCTCGTGCATCCCTGTCCCCAGGACGCCGTAGGCCTCGGAGACGGTTCCGTCGTCGAGGAGGAAGGGTGCCTCCACGCCGAGGCGCAGGCGGTCGGCGTTGATCTGCTCGGCGGTGTTCATCACGATCGGCAGGACGGTGATGCCGGCCTCCGCGAACCCGGGGTGCTGCTCGATCTTCTGCATCTGGACGAGGCACGAGTCGCAGCCTGCGCCCTCGTTGAAGTAGAGCACCACGGGGGAACCCGCGAAGTCCGACAGGGAGACCGTGGTGCCGTCCGAGACCGGGAGCGTGAAGCCAGGGGCGGTGCGTTCCGTGCTCGACTCGACCGGCCGGGCGCTGAGGAGAGCCGCCACCACCACGCCGAGGATCGCGAGGAGCGAGATGCCCCAGATGGTCCAGCTGCGGACCTGACGTCGGCGTGCGCCGGCTTGCTGCTGCCGGATCTCCTGCAGCGCGAGCTGACGATCGTGCTGCAGGCGCCGTGTGGCGCTGGCGGAGGTCATCAGTGGGTCCTCTCCTCAGTCGGTGCGGTGTGGCAGGTGGGTGCGTCCGGCAGCGTGTCCGCCGTCGCGAGCGGGTCCGGCGTCGCTGTGCGTCGGCGCTCGGAGAGCGTCGCCCAGACGAACACCGCGGCCACGGCGAGGAGCCCGAGCCCTAGGAGCGGTTCGGGGACTGGGGACAGCCACTGCTGGACGTTCCCGAAGACGTCGGTCAGGACGCGGCTCGCGGAGTCCTGGACGGCGGAGCCACCGGTCATCTCGGTGCTTCCTGCCAGGCCGATGACGAAGCCACCCATCACGGCGAAGCCGACCGCCACCGCAATGTTGACGGTGTTCGTGACGAGCGTTCGCCCGGCGACGCGGATGCGCACCAGCTTGGCGCGCAGGAGCTTCTTCTCCCGCAGGCGGGCCTTGTCCCAGACCAGTGCCATCACGAAGAGCGGGAAGACCATCCCGAAGACGTACGCGAGGCCCAGGAGCAGTCCACCGCCGGGTGATCCGGAAAGGACCGAGAGCGTCATCACCCCGGCGAGCACGGGTGCGCAACAGCTCGACGCGATGCCGGAGAACACCCCGAGCGCGAAGAAGCTCGCCGTGTCGCCGGCGGTGGTGTCCGGTGCGCGGAGGAACGACGGCAGCGACCACATCCGCCCGGACAGTGCGAGCCCGGCCAGTGCGAGCATCAGCACGCCGCCGGCGTAGTACAGCGGCGCGTGGTACTGAGCGATCGCGCCGGCGATCAGACCCATGCCGAGCGTGATGGGCACCAGGACCAGTGCCAGCCCGGCGGCGAACACGAACGTGAGCGGCAGCAGGCGCCAGCGGCTGTTCTTGATGGCCCCCGCCAGGTAGCTCGGTGCGAGGAACACGATGCAGCACGGGGCGAACAGGGCGACGCCTCCGGCGAGGAACGCCGCCAGGATGCTCCCGGTGGTCAGCAGCTCGGAACCCATCTCACACCGCCCCAGTAGTCGTCGCACCGGTGCGGGCCTGCAACGCCCGGGCGAGCTTCTTGCGCGGCAGCCGGCCGGAGCTGAAGAACGCGCCGTCCAGCAGGACGAGCGGGCTCATCGCCGGGCGGTGCAGCGCCACGAGCGTCCTTCCCTCCGCCGAGTCGATGTCCACGGGGCGCACCTCGATGCGGTGCTCGACGGCGAGCTCGCCAAGGGCCTCCTCAGCGTCGAGGCAGAAGTGGCAGGCAGGGGCGTGCACGACGGTGACGACTGGCGGGACGATCTCGGGACGCACGGTGATCTCCTGACGTGTCCTGAACTGGCACCCTGAGCCTCGCTGTGCATTCCTGCAGGGTCGGTCGCTTTTCCGTCAACGTTCCATGAATGTCCTGGCGGTGTGCTGTGACGACACCACAATGGGTGCGTGAGCACCCTGTCGAGGCCCAGCGCCTCCACGCGACGTGCCGTCGTCGTCGACGATGAGCAAGCCCTCGCACTCCTCGTCGCCGGGTACCTCGAGCGAGACGGGTTCGAGGTGCAGTTGTGCTTCGACGGTGCACAGGCGGTGGAGCTGATCCGCCAGGTGGATCCGGACGTCGTCGTGCTGGACCTGGGGCTCCCCGGGCTCGACGGCATCGAGGTTTGCCGCGGGCTGCGCACGTTCTCCGACTGCTACGTGCTCATGCTGACCGCCAGGGCCGAGGGGGTCGACACGCTCATCGGCCTCTCCGTGGGGGCAGATGACTACATGACCAAGCCGCTCAGCCCGCGTGAGCTCATGGCCCGGATCGAGGTGCTGCTCCGGCGGCCACGGCGAGCCGAGGTCACCACCCGACCCTCGGCCCCAGAGACGGTCATCAGCATCGGCGAGCTGACCCTCGATCCGGTCGGACGAGAGGTCACGGTCGACGGTCAGCTGGCCCCGCTCACCCGGACCGAGTTCGACGTGCTGTCCGCGCTGGCATCCCGCCCCGAGATGGTCTTCACCCGTCGGGCACTGATCGACATCGTGTGGGGTCCTGCATGGGTCGGCGACGAGCACCTCGTGGACGTGCACGTCCTGCACGTCCGCCAGAAGCTCGGTGACAACGCTGAGCGGCAACGCTTCGTCCGCACCGTGCGCGGCGTCGGGTATCGCCTGGGTGCGGGCGAGTGAACGCCACGGGCGCTTCTCCTGCCCTCCTGCCTATGACGTGATCTCGTCGGTGCCGAGGCCCGCGCGTCCTAGGGCGCCCGCGACCCGCGGGAACCCTCACCGAGGTTGCTGATCAGACGTCTATCGGTGTCCGCGTCGAGGTCGCCGGCGAGGAACCGTGCGTCGAGGCGGCCCTGTCGTCCTGAGCGACTCCGGGAAAGAGTCGAGTCACCGCCCACACGGACACGCCGAGAACGGCGACAACGCACGCGATCATGACCCAACCTGCGACTCCGCCGCTGGCGTATCACGCGCCCATGTCTGCTCCCAAGCCCGGGCACCAGGTGGTGCCGTGACCAGCATGGCCGCGCAGCATCAACTCCCGATCGACTCGGCATGAAGCCTCGATGAAGCGCACAGACAAGGCAGAAAGCCGGCCGGTCGCCAGGGGAGATGGCGACCGGCCGACGGCTGGTGGGGTCGAGCAGGCACGTCAGGGCCCGTACCGGGCGTCACGGCTCCCGTGGGACAAGACCCGCTCCGACAGGATCCGGCGTGGGCGTGATCGGCGCCAGGGTGGTTCGGGAGCGGACGACCAGGACGATCCCGACCGCGACACTCAGCAAGGACCACAGCTGAGGTTGCGTGAGACCGGCGACGACGGCGTCGTTGGTGCGCAGCTCCTCCACGAGCAGACGGGCCACACCGGACAGCGCCAGGTAGGCACCGAAGACCGTCTGTCCTGTCGCGTGTCTACCCAGTGCCCACAGTCCCCACGCGATGAGCACGGCAGCGATCGCCTCGTAGGCCGGTGTGGGGTGGACGGGGACGTCAGTGGGTACCGCCCCGTCCGGGAACGTCATCGCCCACGGCAGGCTCGAGGGCTCCCCGTACGTGCCGTCACCCGAGAGCAGGCACCCGAGGCGCCCCACGCCGTACGCGAGCGTCAAGGGAACTGCCGTCGCGCCGGCGACGACTTCGAGCGGGAGACGGTGGCGCCGGATCACGACGAGCGCCGCTGCGACACCTCCGAGCAACCCGCCGTACCACGTGAACCCCATCCCACCGAAGTCGTGCAGGCTCACCGTCGGAAGCTGCTCGAACAGGTAGTACACCTTCGCGCCGATGAACCCCCAGAACGTGGCGGACATCACGAGATCGTAAGCCGATTCGCGTTTCAGGCCCCGAGCTGTGAATGCACGTCCAAGCAGGTACGCGGCGAGCAGCGCAGCCAGCACCTTGCTCACGCCATAGGTCTGGACTTCCACGCCGAGCACGGTGAAGAGGACGGGCTGCATTGCGAGACTGCTCCTCGAGTGATCCGGAAGGAGAGTGCACTCCTCCGCCCGTGTCCGGGCAGGTACACAGCATCTCGTCCGGCCGTCAAGGTCTCCCGGATCTTCCCGGAAGGTTCGATCAAGAGACGACCAGGGCGGCAGGTGTCGTGTTTCAGCGCCGAACAGTCAGCGTGCACGAGGCACCTGGGACAGCGCGGATTCCGCAGGAGTCCTGCTCAGCCCAGCGCCGTTTCGTGGTGGTTCGCGTGCTCCGTCGGGGAGACGTCCGGCGCCGGCGTGTCAGTTCCGGACAGGCGAGGACCGATGACGAAGGTCGACAGCGCGAACATCCCGGTGAACACGAGCAGCGCGACCGCTGGCGCCCACCAACTCGAGAAGTGCCTGCGCAACCGGATCAGGAAGGGAACTGACAACGCCAGGCCGAGTGCTCCGAACAGGATCGTCCCACCCGCTCCCGCAACCAGTGCCGTGCCCACCAGCGGCCCCACGTGGTGCAGGACGTGCGGCGCCGCACCAAAGACCGCGCCGAGGGCGCCGTTCAGAGCCGTCCACAGGGTGCGTGCGCCGGACCGGCGCCCCGTTGCGACGGGTTCGGGTGCGATGACCAGCTCTTTCGTGGCGGAATCCATGCGCCCAGGATCCGCGGGGCGAGCAGCAATCCCCATGGAGGAACGGTCAACGCTCGATGAAGTTCCCGGTCGGGTCCACTAGAAGCACGTGCGGTACGTGCCGCCGGGACCATCGGGACCATCGCGCCTCAGAGCGACGATCCCACGCGTGGCATCCGCGTCGAGTGCGGGCATCACACCGGTGGACGCAACGGTGAGCCTCACCGTCGGAGCATGGCTGTGCCCGTGAGCCTGCGCATAGGACCTTCGGCGCAGCGTGCGACGCGTCAAGGAATGCCCTGATGAAGGTTTCCTGAAGTTGCCGTCAAGAATGAGCCCACAGGCCTCTGACGGTCCGGGGTGGGCTTACTTTCATCTCGCTCGAGCATGCGCCCGAGAAGCGAGCTCTACTCGCCTGGCGCGGCTCCCTCCGACATGAGGAGTCGATGATGAGGATCGTGGTGTGCGTCAAGCACGTACCTGACGTCCAGGCAGACCGGCAGTTCGGTGCGGACGGCCACGTCGACCGGACGCAGGACGACGGCACGCTCAACGAGCTCGACGAGTACGCCCTCGAGGCGGCGCTGGTGGTCGCCGAGGAGGTTGGCGGACAGGTCGTCGTCCTGACGATGGGCCCGCCCGCGGCGGAGGGCGCGGTACGGCGGGGGCTGCAGATCGGCGCCACCCAGGGTGTGCACGTGGTCGACGACGCGCTTGCCGGCTCCGACGCGTTCGCGACCGCGCACGTGCTGGCCGCAGCGATCCGCAAGATCGGTCAGGACGCTCCGGTAGACCTGGTCGTCACCGGGATGGCGTCCCTCGACAGCCTGACGTCCGTTGTGCCGACTCTGCTGGCCGCCGAGCTCCACATCGCCGAGCTCACGCTGGCTGCCAAGGTCACGGTCGCACACGGCCTGGTGCGCATCGAACGGGAGCTGGACGATGCGCGTGAGGTGCTCGAGGCACCGCTGCCCGCCGTCGTCAGCGTCACCGATCGCGCGAACGAACCGCGTTACCCGAGCTTCAAGGGCATCGCAGCAGCTCGAAGGACGCCAGTGACCCACTGGACGATCGCAGATCTGGCCATCGAGCCCAGTCGGGTCGGTTCGGCTGCGGCCAGGACCCGCGTGGTCGACGCGGTCGCACGCCCGAAGCGGGAGAACCGGGTACTCATCACGGACTCCGGGGACGCCGGGATACGCCTGGCCGCCTACCTCGTCGACAACAACCTCGCCTGAAGGAGCACCGGTATGGCACTGAACGATCGGACCCACGCAGGTCCTGTCCTGGTCCTCGTCGACCACCGGGACGGGGTCGTCGCCGGCCCCACCCTCGAGCTTCTCACCGTCGCGCGATCCCTCGGGCGTGTGCACGCCCTGTGGCGCGGCGCTGCTCCAGACGGGCGCGCGATCCGCTCGCTCGGGGAGTACGGCGCCGAGGTCGTCCACCACATCGCGGCCGTGGACCCCGACGCGGAACTGTCGGCGGTCCTCGCCCACGACCTGGTGGACGTCGCGGAGAGCGGCGCGGTGAGCACGGTCCTGCTGTCCTCGACGGCCCAGCACAAGGAGGCCGCGGCGCGAGCGGCATTCGTCCTGGGAAGCGGCCTCGTCGTCGATGCGGTCGGCGTGCGACACGAACAGGACGCAAGGGTCGAGGCCACGGTGCACGCGTTTGCTGCGACGTGGGCCGTGCGTATCGACGTGGGTCACCCACGAGCCGTGATCACGCTCCGGCCCGGTGCCGTCGCCCCCGACGCCGTCCAGGAGGCTCTCTTCCCCGAGGTTCGCCCGCGCCGGCCCGAGAACTCCGTCGACCTGCGCGGGGTGCGCGTCCTCGAACGCATCGCGCACCCCTCCTCGTACGGTCCCGACCTGGCGAGCGCGCGCGTTGTCGTGGCTGGAGGACGCGGGACCGATGGTGACTTCAGCGCGCTGCGTGAGCTCGCCGTGGCTCTCGGCGGTGCGGTCGGCTCGACGCGTGTCGCAACGGACGAGGGGTGGATCGGGACCGAGACGCAGATCGGCCAGACCGGGGTGGCGGTAGCACCCGCCCTCTACATCGGGGCCGGAATCTCCGGAGCGGTCCACCACCGCAGCGGCATGCAGTCGGCTGGCACCATCGTCGCGATCAACACCGATCCGGAGGCACCGATCTTCGAGCTCGCCGACTTCGGGGTAGTGGGGGATCTCTTCACGGTGCTGCCCCAGCTCACCGCCGAGCTGCGACGGCTGCGGACGTGATCGGTGGCGGCGCCACCCGTCATCGGTCCCGCGCTCTTCATCGGACCTTGACGCGAAGTTGATCGTTCTTCGAGATGCGCCGGGCAGTCTCGGATCGCGTACTGATTCCCACGCGCGCACGCCACGGCAGCCTCGTCTCCGGCAGCGGGACGTTCGTGGGCGTGAGCGCTGATCCGCGTGCTGCCCCCCGACGGCGCCGCGCCCGTGGACGTCGTCGTCGGACGAAGGAGGAAGCAGTGAGCGCAGCAAGCAAGCGCACGAGCACGCGCGAGGACCGGGCGGCTCGTCTCGCCCTCATCCAGGCCGAGCAACGTGCCGCGGAGCGACGTCGGACGCGTCGCTGGGTCGTCGTCAGCTCCATCGTGGTCCTGGCTGTCGCGGCGCCGACGACGTTCGTCATCGCCGGTGAGGCACGTCGTGATGCCGAGGTCGCGGACGTGGCCGCCCGCCCCATCGCGGGCGAGCAGCAGGTAGACGTGGCGGAATCGGGACACGTGCCCGGCGAGGTCGACTACCAGAGCGAGACGCCGGCGGACGATGACCGCGGCGTCCTCCCGCCGATCGGCGGCGACCACGACCAGATCCCGCAGAACTGCGGGTACTACACCGAGCCGGTGCGCGACGAGAACGCGGTGCACTCCCTCGAGCACGGAGCCGTATGGGTCACCTACCGCGACGACGTCAGCGCCACCGACAGGGATCGCCTGCGGGACCTGGCGGAGAAGAACCCGTACCTTCTCGTCACGCCGTACACCGATCTCGCGGCTCCGGTCGTTGCCACCGCCTGGGGGGTGCAGCTCGAGGTCGACTCCGCGCTGGACGACCGGCTCGAGCCGTTCCTGGTGCGCTACCTGGAGAGCGAGGATGCGCCGGAGCCTGGAGCGCCTTGCTCGGGGGGCGTCGGCGTCTGACCGACCTGCACGGTGGGAGTCGCGCGTGCCACCGTCGGCACGCGCGGCTCTGGCCGCCGCGGTCCTGAGAAGGGCTCGGGACGAACTCCTGGTCCTGGTCCTCCTGCCCAGCTGATCACCCGAGCGCTGGAGGCGCACTGCGTCTCGCTCGGGATGCTCGGAGCGGTGTCGGCCCGAGCCCGTGCGCTTCCCTCATACCGAGCAAACGCTCACGCCTGCCCTCGGCTCGCGGCGATCATCTCCTCCCGGGAGACGACCTTGATGCGCTCCCGGCCCTGAGTCGCCCCGAGCGACTGCTCGTAGGCGTCGAGGAGCCGCCAGCCGGACCACTCCACGTAGCCGATGCCGCGCGCGACGAGCAGCTCCGTGACGGCCCGCGGCTCGGGCTGTGCGGCTCGCTGCAAGCGGTCGACGTCCGAGACGAGGTGCTTGATCGTCTCGGACGCGTCCGACTTGGTGTGGCCGATGAGCCCGACAGGTCCACGTTTGATCCACCCGGTGGCGTAGACGCCGGGGACGAGCTCGCCGTCGCCGTCGACCACGCGGCCCTCGCGGTTGGGGATGACACCCGCGACATCATCGAACGGGATGTCGATGAGCGGGGACCCGAAGTATCCGATCGCGCGGTACACGCCCTGGACGGGCCAGTCGTGCATCTGCCCGGTACCGGTGACGTTGCCGTCGCCTGTGAGCGCGGTGCGCTCGGTGCGCAGCCCCACGGCCTTGCCGTCCTGACCGAGCACCTCGACGGGCTTGTGCAAGAAGTGCAGGTGGAGCCGGCGGCTCGCGGTCAGCTCGTCGGGGTCCTTGAGCGTCCAGTCCGTGAGGGTCTTGACGACCTGCTTCGTCTGGTTCGACGAGTGGATCGCCGCATAGGAAGCGTCATCGAACTCGAAGTCCTCGGGGTAGACGATGACGTCGACGTCCGGGACGTGGCCGAGCTCGCGCAGCTCGAGCGGGGAGAACTTGACCTGCGCGGGGCCGCGCCGGGCGAAGACGTGCACGTCAGTGACGGGTGATGCCTTGAGCTGGTCGTAGACGTTCGCTGGGATCTCAGTCGGCAGCAGGTCGTCCGCGTGCTTGGCCAGGATGCGCGCGACGTCGAGCGCCACATTCCCGGCACCGAGCACCGCGACGTGCTGGGCTTCGAGCGGCCACGTGCGCGGCACGTCGGGGTGCCCGTCGTACCAGGACACGAAGTCGGCGGCACCGTAGGACCCGTCGAGGTCGATGCCCGGGATCGGCAGCGCGGCGTCACGGATCGAGCCGGTCGAGAAGATCACGGCGTCGTAGAACGTCCGCAGGTCCTCGAGCTTGAGGTCGGTGCCGTAGTCGACGTTCGCGAGCAGGCGGATGTCGCCGCGCTCGAGGATCTTGTGCAGCGCGACGATGATCTGCTTGATGCGCGGGTGGTCGGGCGCCACGCCATATCGCACGAGACCGAACGGCGCGGGCAGTCGCTCGAACAGGTCGATGGACACCTCGATACCGGCCTTCGACAGGATGTCGGCTGCGTAGATGCCGGCCGGTCCGGCTCCGACGATGGCGACGCGGAGTGCTGTCGTCGGGTGTGGTCGTGCGGTCTGCTCGGGTGTGGCGGGCATGGGTCTGTCTCCAGGGGAACGTGGTGAAGTGGCGGATCGGGTAGCGGTACCGACCGCTCACATGCGGTGGGCCATGGGCAGCAGGAACATCCACACGTTGATCGCGCCGAGGAGCGCGATGATCGCGACGTACGGGGTGAGGGTCGCGCGCCGGCGCTCGGCGGTGCGGTAGCGGCGGTGGGCGATGCGCTTGGCGGTGTAGATCGACCCGGCGATGCCCAGGGCGAGCAGCGCGAACTGCAGCACCTGGATCGTCCCGGTGCCGACCAGGGCGGGGTCGCCGCTGACGCCCGCACCGAAGACGTTCGCCACGGTGTAGTAGACCGAGCCGCCCTCGGCGAGCAGGTGGAACAGGTTGTGCGCCAGGTGCCCGGCGACGTCGAGCGGGATGAGCGCGTACCCGAACCGCGTGAAGTTGAGCTTGGTGTCCTCGAGGTTGCGTCCGGCGGCGACGCGGGAGGCGACGGCCAGCAGCGCGACGGGCACCGACACGGCGACGACGAACGCGACCGTGAAGATCACCGGGTAGCTGGTGATGCCGGTGGTGGCCTCGATCCAGGCGAGGACGTCGGTCCAGACCTCGAGCATGGTGATGTTCTGGATCAGGACGATGCCCATGATCGCCATGGCGAGCATCGACTGCTCGATCTTGGGCTTGGTGATGAACCACAGCTCGGAGGTGGGCTTGCGCAGGCGGATCTGGATCGCGTCGTTGGGGCAGGACTTGACGCAGTTGGCGCACAGGTTGCAGTTGGCGCTGTCCTCCATCGTCCGGGGGAACGTGAAGAGCGGGCAACCGGCGACCTTGTCGTTGCCGTTGTAGCAGACGGCCTTGGACTTGCAGGTCTTGCAGATGGCGCTGTCGGCGCGCAGCTCGACCATCCCGACCCGGGCGTAGTTGCCGGCGAGCCCGCCGAGGAAGCACAGGTAGCGGCAGAACGTGCGCCGCTGGAACAGCGCCCCCGACGCGATGACCGCGGTCGTGAGCAGGAGCAGGAGGATCCCGGAGCCCCACGGGGACTCCACGACGCCCCACACGTGGTCCGCCCACGTGATGAGGAGGAACGACGCGTCGATGATCCAGATGCCGTAGTTCTTCAGGAAGTTCGGCACCGGGCGGTTGACCCCGACGAGCTTCTGCACCGCGTCGGACAACGCCCCGAACGGGCAGACCGCGCACCAGAACCTGCCGAGCAGCACGAAGACGATGGGGATGACCGGCCACCACAGCACCCACATCAGCGCGGTGCCGGCGTTGTCGTGGGCGCGGTCCGGCCCGGCGAGCAGCTGGTACGCCACGAGCCCGAAGACCGCCGCGATCGGGATCTGGAAGATCTTCGGGTACCAGCCGGAGCGCAGCGACCGGGCGACCCACGGGATCGTCATGAGGTTGCGGCCCACCGGCGGTGGGGTCAGGTCCGGGCCCGGGTTGACGTCGGGATCCACCGGTTCGGCGGCAGGCGGCGGGGTGAGCGTCGGGGTTGTCATGGCGGGTTCCTGGGGTTCGGGGGCGGTCAGGCCGGGAAGGGGGTGGCGCCCGCGCGGGGCCGGTGACGAGGACGTGCACGGTCGCGGCGGCGCAGGACGGCCGCGGCGACGAGCACCGCGCTGTTGACACCCGCGAACGTGGACAGGGCCGCGGCCAGCGGGCGGGGAGCGGAAGCCGTGCCCTCGTCGGCGTGGCCCCCGTCGCCGTGCTCCCCAGTTGTCGAGTCGTGCTCTGCTCCCACGCCGCCGGTGTCCCGGGGCGCCGTGTCTTCGGAGCCGGTGCCGGCGTCGTGCCCCTCGTCGTGCGTCGAGTCCTCGCCGGCGCCGGAGTGATCCATGCCTTCCATCGGAGCCATGCCCTCCATGTCCTGGATCGGTGCCGTCTGTTCCAGCGCAGGCCCGTCGCCTTGCTGGTCCGTGTCCGTGCCGGCGTCCGCCGGGGCAGGGTCGTGCTCTGTGGTGTCGTGGTCGGTCGTGTCCTGTTGTACGACGGCGGCAGACTCAGGCGCTGCCATGGCGGAAGTCGTCACGCCGAGCAGCGGAACGGCGAGAGCGACGGCCACCGGCAGCCGAACGAGAGCGGGATGCATGAGAGCTCCTCACGAAGGTTTCTGCCTGGACTGTCGTCTCGTACCGGCGCCCGCACATGGGACCTGTAGGTCCCCGAAAGCAACGTCCATCAAAACTTCATCGAGGCTGCGACCGACCGAGTGCTGAGCCCGCGGACGCGGGTCGAGGCATGTGGCACTGACGACGCCCCCCGACAGGAAGGGGTCCGTCGAGCGACCAGTGCGCTGGCATGTGCTCAGCCGTGGTCGTCGTCGCCGTGTGCGTCGGAGTGGCCGCTGCCCTCCGACCCGGTGGAGTAGTCCGGGATCGTGAGGGCGGGGGCGGCCTTCGGGCGCGCGCCCGTGCGTGGCGTGAAGGAGATCCCGTTGGGGAGGTCACCGACCGGGATCGTGGCTGCGACTGTGTTCGTGGCGAGGTCCAGCACAGAGACGGTGCCGTCGTAGAGGTTGGTCACCCACGCGACCTCCCCGGAGGGGTCGACGACCACGCCGTGCGGGCCCGATCCGGTCGTGATGGTCGCCCGGACATCCATCGTGGCGACGTCGATGATCGTCACGGTGTCACCGGGTGCATCTGCGGTGCCCTGGTCGGCGGACAGCAGGCTGGTCCCGTCCGGGGTCAGGTACAGCTGCACCGGCGGGGACGGCACCTCCACCGTCGCGACGACCGCCTGCGCTGTCAGGTCGACCTTCGCGACTGTGCTGGTCCCGGCCAGGCTCACGTACGCGGTGCGGGCGTCGTCCGACACGGCGACCTGGACCGGCGACTCACCGACCGGAATGGTCGCGATGCGCGTGAGGGTTGCGGGGTCGACCACGTCGATGGTGCCGGCACTCGTGCCGGCGACCACCAGGACAGCGCCGTCGCCGCTGGGACGCTGGCCGTGCGGACCTGCACTGAGGTCGAGGGTGCCGGTCGGGGCGAGGGTGGCGGCGTCGTAGCGGTCGAGGGAGTCCTCACCGGAGTTCGTCACGAATACCGCCGACCCGTCGGGCGTCAGCACCACGTGTGCGGGGCTGCTGCCGGTGGCCGCGGTCCCGCGCAGCTCGTACGTCTCCGCGTCGAGAGCGACGAGGGCCTGGTTGAGGCCACTGACCGCCCAGACGGTGCCCCCGTCCGGACTGGTCTGCACGTTGTGCGGACTGGGAATCCCCGTCACCTCGGTCAGCACCTGGCCGCTGGCAGCGTCGATCGCGATCAACGTCCCATCGCCCTCATTGGCCACCCACACCGTGCCAGTCACCCCAGTGGTCGCCGGCGTCTTGGTTGCAGACGTGGTGGCGACGGTGTCCGCGGCTGGGGGCTCTGCGTCGGAGCCGCATGCGGCGAGAAGCAGGGTGCTCGCGGCGGCGATGGTGAAGAGGATCGGGCGACGGGTCGGGGTCCACATGGGCAGGCTCCTGGGCGCTCAGGGGGAGGTCTCGCCCCTAACAGTGCGGCGCGAGCCCCGCACCTCGGCTGGCCATCCCATGAAGATCCTGTTGACCTTCTATCCGACTCACCGAGATGCGCAGGTCCAGCTCAGGCGTGTCCCCCGTATCCGTGACCGAGTGATGCGCGCGGCCAGGACGACCGCTGCGCAGTAGGTGATGGCGCGCTTGTCGTAGCGGGTCGCGATAACGCGCCACTTCATCACAAATGCATGTCGCATACTGACCGGGATAGATGGCCGGGTCGCTGGTGGCGATAAGCCGCCTGAGCCGAATCCGATCGGTGACTACAATGCCCCGAAACCCGTGCGAATTGCGCTCGAAGTCACTGAGGCGACGATCACCCTCCGCGGCCGCAGGTCCCGTGAGAGCCGAGTGCTCACGTTGATCGGCCATCGCAAGCAGCCGTTCGCCCCGTAGCAGCGCCTCTTCGGCCTCGACCTCTGCTCGGAAGCCAGACTCCGAGGTGCCGGCGTACCCCTCGAATATCGCGACAGCGGGATGCCGATACCCGATTGCACCTGCAATCGCGCCCCCCGGTCGCGCACGCGCCATCGCCCGGTTGTGACCACGGCCCACGACCTAGATGTTCTGGCTCATGACGTTGGTGACGCCCGCGCGCAGGCGTGAGGCCGGGGGTCGGTCGCCGACGGCGGTGTGAGCGCGATGGTAGTTGTAGTGGACGTTCCAGATCTTGATCGCAGCGGCGCGTTCAGCCTCGCAGGTCCAGATCCGGGCGTAGAGCAGCTCCTCGGCCAGGATCCGGTTGTAGCGCTCGACCTTGCCGTTGTGCCGCGGCGTGTGCGGGCGGATGCGCTGGTGCCGGGAGGCGACCGCGACCACGGTGCGGGTGAACGCGGTCGCCTTGTAGTTCGCGCCGTTGTCCGTCACGACGCGGACGATCCGACCGATGCCGTGGGCGGCGAAGAACGCCCTGGCGCGGTGGAAGAACCCGATCGTGGTGGCGGCCTTCTCGTCGGGCAGGTGCTCGGTGTAGGCCAGCCGGGAGTACCCGTCGATCGCGGAGTGCAGGTAGACGTAGCCCGCCCGAGCGCCGGAGGTCTTGGCGCGCTGCGCGGCCTTGTCCTGCGTGGATCCGCGCCCGTGGGCGCGCCACCCGCCGCCGTCGGGGATCCGGCCGACCTTCTTCACGTCCAGGTGGACCATGTGCCCGGGGTAGCGGGCGATGATCCGCCCGGTGCTGCGGTTGGTGGACCCGTCGGGGTCGATGTCCCGGCGCCGGTTGATCCCGAGCCGGACCAGCCACCGCGAGATCGTCGCAAGCGAGACGCGGTGGCCGGTGCGGGTCAGCTCGAGGTGGATCTGACGGGCGGTCCACTTGTGCTCCCGCCGCAGACGTTCGATCTGCTCGACCACGTCCGCCGGCAGCTGCGTGGGGCTGGCGTGCGGGGCGCTGGAACGGTCCAGCAGCCCGACCTCGCCGAGCTGCTCGTAGCGGGCCTTCCACTTGCTCAGGCACTGCCTGGAGATCCCGGCCTCGGCTGCGACGTGCGCGATCGGACGGGACTGACAGCGCTGGACCAGGCGAAGACGGCCAGCAGGGGTCAACGGGGCGTTAGCGTGGGGCATCGAGGGGTAGGTCTCTCTCGGCGCGGATGTGTTGGTCGCACTTCCCATCCTGCCGCCGGCGGGCCTACCCCTCGCTCACACCCCGCGCGGTGTCACCAACCTCATGAGACGCAACATCTAGCAGTGGGATCGCGGATTCACCTCTCGCAACTCGATGGCTCAGAGCAGGTCACCCGCGCTAGTTGCCGTCCTCGATATCAGCGGCGCGCTCATACCACAGACTCTGTGCAGTCTCGCGAGCCGTCTGTGCAGCTTGTCGGCTCGGTCGACAGACCTGGCCTACATCTGCATGTCGACAAATCGTGAGTAGTGCCCCTGGAACGCCACGGTGATCGTGTCGGTGGGACCGTTACGGTGCTTCGCCACGATCAGGTCGGCCTCACCGGCTCGCGGCGACTCCTTCTCGTACGCGTCCTCACGGTGCAGCAGGATCACCATGTCGGCGTCCTGCTCGATGCTGTTGTGGACGGCGATGCCGTTGGCGATGAAGTTGTGGGTGCCGACCACGGTCGCGTCGTACACCGCCTGCTCACCCAGTGGCTCGATCGCCACGACCTCGTCCCACAGCAGGTCGTTGACCGCGTCCACGTCGAGATCTGCGCGGTCGAGTACGTCGACCACCTGCGCCAGAGGGGTCCGGCCGTCACCGAGGGTTCGGGTGGCCGCGGCCGTCAACACCGTGCGTACGTCGTCCCACAGGCGGACGGGCTCTGCGGCGGTCTCGAGGTCCCGCGTCCGGACCCGCGCCAGCAGCTCGTCGGCCGCGTGCGCGTGCCGTCCGTCGATGCCGATCTCCTGCAGGAGGCGCCGGAGGTCGTCCTTCTCCACGACGTCGAGCCGCGGACCCTGAGCAGAGATGCGCAGCCGCGTCGAGATGCCGAACCGCAGCAGCAGCCGGCTCACCCCCTCGAGGACGCGGCGGTCGTCGGCGTGCAGGCTCACGCGGCCGGTGGTACCGCCGAGGACCACGGCCCCGTTGGCGGTCAGCAGTGTCCTCAAGAACAGGGCGATCTGCGGCTTGGGCAGGTGGAACACCGACGCCGGCAGCCGCTCCCCCAGCTCGCCCCACACCTCGTCGTCCCACGCGGCTGCGCCAGGCGCGGTCCGGCCCGCGATCATGCGCGCGAGCATCGTGACGTCGCGGTCGGACCAGTCGGCCGTCATCTCCGGCCCAGGCACGTGCCGCGGCACCCCGACGCGCGACCCGACCTCCAGCTCCCCCAACGGCGTCCACCCCTCGTACCTCAGGAACGGGTGGTTGGCGGTCGCTGTCACCTCCTTGCCCGACGCGAGCCGCAACCGGTACACCGGCTTCACGCCCGTCGGGAAGACGTGCGTCAGGTGCCGCCGCACGTACTGCAGGCGGTCGTCGAGCGCCCAGATCGGCACGTCCTTGTGGCCGAGCGCGTACATCTCCCCCAGCGTCGTCTCAGCCCCGGTGTCAGCGCGGAGCACGCGGGTGTCCTCAGTCAGGCAGCCCGACTCACGCAGGTCGCTCATCGCCGGCCGCTTGTCCGTGCGCTGCTCCGGCCCACGGTTCAGCTGCGAGATCGCGATGACCGGCACCTCGAGCTCCTTGGCGAGCAGCTTGAGCGCACGCGAGAACTCCGAGACCTCCTGCTGGCGGGACTCGACCCGCTTGCCCGACGTCATGAGCTGGAGGTAGTCGATGACGACGAGCTTGAGGTCGTGCCTCTGCTTGAGGCGCCGGCACTTGGCACGGATCTCCATGAGCGACATGTTCGGCGAGTCGTCGATGAACAGCGGCGCCTCGCTGATGCGGCCCATCGTGGCGGCGACCTTGGCCCAGTCGTCCTCGCCCATCGCACCGGTGCGCAGCTTCTGCAGGTGCACGCGCGCCTCGGCGGAGAGCAGGCGCATGACGATCTCGTTGCGGCTCATCTCGAGGGAGAACACCACGGCCGCCATGTTGTGCTTGATGGCGGAGGACCTGACGATGTCGATGCCGACAGTGGAGTTGTGCGTCGGGATCATCGCCTCGCCGGCAAGGTACAGGTGCGACTGGTGCGAGATCTCCACGCACCGGACCGGCACCGACTCGATCGGCTCGACCGACACCACATAGCGCTGGTGCAGCCGCGGCGTCGAGCGACGGCGGCGCTCCTTGTGGACGAGCTTCTTGCGCTCGAGCGCGAACACGTCGTCGTCCGTCGTGAACGTGATCGTGAAGCAGGTCGGCGACGCGGCGGAACGGCCGCGGGCGTTCCTCTCCGACCAACCGGTGCGGTAACCCAGCGAGTGCACGAGCTCCCGCACGTCCCGCGCCAGACGCTCGTGCGTCACGGCGAACTGCACCGACCCCGTGGGGTTCACCGTCCCGTCCGTGTCGAGCAGACCGGCGAGCAGCTCGCGCCGCTGCGCCTCACCGGCACGCAGGTAGTCCGCGGGGATGTGCAGTTCGGCACCGAGACCGAGCGTCGCGAGCGACGACGTCAGCACATCCGCGTCGTACCCCCGCCCCTCGATCCGCATCGCGATCTCGGGGTCGGCGCTCGTGAAGCGCGCCGCGGCGGACTGCCCGTCGCCCAGCCACACACCTAGCAGGTACGGGTCCACCAGCAGCTCGCGCTCCGGCAGGGACAGCGGCGCGGTGGTCGCGACCGAGTGGTTGACGCGCGCGTCGGCCGTCGCGCACCGCACCGTCGCGGCGAGCTCCTCCGTGGTGCGCACCGACGCGTCGGCGCCGACCCGCCGCTCGGCACGCGTGCGCGTGGCCCACTGGTGCTGCGCGTCGGCGACGATCGTGGACCCGTCGTCGAACGTCACGCGGTAGCAGGGCCGGTCCGTCATGACGTCGGTCGCGGCGACGACGCGGGTAATCGTCCCGTCGTCGGCGATCAGCTGGTCGCCGACCTGGACCTCGCCCATCGTCGTCCAGCCGGTGGGCGTGGGCAGCGGCGTGTCGAGCGCGAGGGCCTTCCCGATGGCCGGCCGCGCGGCGATGACGATCATCTGCCCCGGGTGCAGCCCGTTGGTGAGCCGGTCGAGGTCCGAGAACCCCGTGGGCACACCGATCATGCCCTCGCCGCGGTGGCCGGCGGCCTCGATCTCGTCGACCGTCCCGCCGATGACCTCGGACAGCGGCAGGTAGTCCTCGGACGCGCGGCGCTCGGTGACGGCGTAGACCTCGGCCTGCGCGTTGTTGACGAGCTCGTCGACGTCGCCGCCGTCGGTGGCGTAGCCGAGCTGGACGATGCGCGTGCCGGCCTCGACGAGCTTGCGCAGGATGGAGCGCTCGCGCACGATCCGCGCGTAGAACCCGGCGTTCGCGGCGGTGGGGACGGACGCGATGAGGGTGTGCAGGTAGGCGGCGCCACCGACGCGGCCCATCTCGCCGCGCTTGGTGAGCTCGTCGGCGACGGTGATCGCGTCGGCGGGCTCGCCGCGGCCGTACAGGTCGAGGATCGCGTCGTAGATCGCCTCGTGCGCAGGGCGGTAGAAGTCGGTGCCCTTGATCTGCTCGATGACGTCGGCGATGGCGTCCTTGCTGATCATCATGCCGCCGAGCACCGAGCGCTCGGCGTCGAGGTCCTGCGGCGGGGTGCGGTCGAACCCGCCGCCGCTGCTGTGCCCGCTGTCCGGCGGCGCGCCGTACTCGAGGTCCTCGATGGTCACCTGTCACCCACTCCAGCTCGTCCCCCACCCGCAGAACACGTGTTCTACCGGGACCCTCCGACAGTCGACCTCGCACGCCTCGCCGTCGGGCGCTGACGCCCACGCCGAACCTGTCCTCGCGAGGCTAGGCGCCACCGCGCCCGGACCCAAACGGGTGTGTGCACAGAGCGGTGGAGGACCTGTGGACAAGCCCTGTCCGCTTGTGTGCACAGGCTGGGGACGCACCTGTGGACGGAGCGGGTGAGAGCCCCCAGCACCCCGTCTCACCGGCGCATACGCTGTGCACGTGCTGTGGAACGAGAAACCTTCGGGAGACGTTCACCTGGTGGACGCCTGAACCGCCCGCCGGACACCCCCGAGACCCCTGTGCCGGGGAGGGACAGCACCCCTGGGCCGACCGGGGGACGCACGACCGACCGCACCCTCGACCCCGGTCCCGACTCCCCACCGCCCTCGGCACCCCGCGCCGCCGGCATCGACCGCCAGATCCTCACGCTCGCGGTCCCCGCGCTCGGGGCCCTCGTCGCCGAGCCGCTGCTCGTCCTCGTGGACTCCGCGATGGTCGGCCACCTGGGCACCGACGCCCTCGCCGGGCTGGCCCTCGCCTCGACCGTCCTCGTCACCGTCGTCGGCCTGTGCGTCTTCCTCGCCTACGCCACCACTGCGGCCGTGGCGCGACGCATCGGTGCAGGTGACAGGGCCGGTGCGCTGCAGACGGGCGTCGACGGCATGTGGCTCGGCCTCGCCCTCGGCGTCGTCCTGGCGGCCGCCGCGTGGCTCGCCGCACCCTGGCTGATCAGCGCCCTGGGGGCCGACGGCACGGTCGCCTCGCAGGCCGTCACCTACCTGCGCTGGTCCACCCCCGGGCTGCCCGGGATGCTCCTCGTGCTCGCCGCGACGGGCGCCCTGCGCGGCCTCCTCGACACCCGCACGCCCCTCGTCGTCGCGGCCTCCGGCGCCGTTGCCAACGCCGTGCTCAACGCCGTCCTCATCTACGGCGCGGGCCTGGGGATCGCGGGCTCCGGTCTGGGGACGGCGCTCGCCCAGCTCGGCATGGCCGCGTGGCTCGTCGTCGTCGTGGCGCGCGGTGCCCGGGCCGCCGGGGCACGCCTCACGCCCGCCGCGGGGGGCATCCGGGCCAACGCCCGCGCCGGTCTGCCCCTGCTCGTCCGCACCGCCACGCTGCGCCTCGCGATCCTCCTCACGGTGTGGACAGCCACCGGCCTCGGCCCGTCCGCGCTCGCCGGGCACCAGGTCGTCAACGCCGTCTGGGGTCTGACCGCCTTCGCGCTCGACGCCCTCGCGATCGCCGCGCAGGCGCTCGTCGGGCAGTCGCTCGGCGCGCGCGATGTCGCCCGCACGCGCGCCGTGCTGCGCCGCACGCTGCAGTGGGGCGTCGCCGCCGGGGTGGTCCTCGGTCTCGTCGTCGGGGGCCTCGCGCCGCTGTACGTGCGCGTGTTCTCCCCCGACGCCGACGTGCAGCGCGCCGCCGTGCTCGGTCTCGTCGTCGCCGCGGTGGCGCTGCCGCTGGCCGGCTGGGTGTTCGTCCTCGACGGTGTCCTCATCGGCGCCGGCGACGGGCCGTTCCTCGCGTGGGCAGGGGTCGCGACGCTCGTCGCCTACGTGCCCGCGGCCCTCGCCGTGCACACCTGGGCGCCGACGGGTCCGACCGGGCTCGTCTGGCTGTGGGTCGCGTTCGCGGTCGTGTTCATGACGGCCCGCGCGCTCACGACGGGCCTGCGTGCCCGCGGGACGCGGTGGATGGTCGTCGGAGGCTGACGCCCCACGCGCGTGTCAGTCCCGGTCGACGGGCCCGCTCGTCCCGCCACCGTCCGACGGCGGCTCCGCGCCCTTCCGGGACGACGCGTTCGACGCTCCCGCCAGCGCGATGAACACGGCTCCCACGCCCATGAACGCGACCCCGCCACCGTCGTCGCCCGTCATCTGCGTGATACCGAGGATGAGGAAGACGAAGCCGATCGCCAGGAACGCGCCCTGGGACGCCGTGGACGTCCTCCGCTCCTGCGACGCATCGTCGGTCCCGTTCTCGTCCGCGCTCATGTCGCTCCCGTGCTCGCCCCGGTGTCGTCTCCCGACCCTACGGTCGCAGGTCGCCGTTCCGACTGCTCGCCGCGCTCTCATGTGGCGCGCGCGTCCGTCGCCGCCAGCGCACGAGGCGCCATCCCACGACGACGAGCGATGCGCCCGCCAGCCCGAACGCTGCCGTGCCGCGGCTCGGTGCGTCCCACCAGAACAGCTGGGCGCAGGCCCACGCCGCCAGCGCCAGAGCTGCCAGCAGGGACCACCCCGCCTCGGTGAGCTCGTCCCGCGGGTCGGCGTCCTCGACAGGTGGGGCGTCGTCGACGCCTGACGTGTCGTCGACCGGGCTCTCAGTCACGCGCGAGCCCCCCGGGTCCACCGTCCGCACCGCCGCCGCCGTCGTGCTGAGCGGGCGCCTCACGACGCGCGCTCCGGCGCGCGAGGAGCAGGAACACGACGGCGGGGGCGGCGATCCCCGACTGTTCGGGGTTCCCCGCCACCATGCCGACGACCCCGCCGACGATCAGCAGCCCCGCCACGATCAGGAACAACGTGGCCCGGCCCCGCCGCTCGGGAGCCGGCGACCTCCCGGGCGTGCGCGGGTCGCGATCCGTGCTCATCCGGTCACTCCCGACGTCGTCATGCGGGCGACGATAGCGACGTGCACGGCCTGAGCCGTCAGCCTCCCGGACGACCGGGGTCGTCCGTGCGATGCAGCCGACGCCCCTCGGCCACGTCCTCCCGGGAGCACGCGGCACCGCGCGGGAGCCGTCGGCACGCCGGGTGTCCGGTCCGAGCACCACAGCGGGAGCATGCCCGACGAGCCGGGACGGTCGGCCGGGAGGGTCACCCTGCGCTCAGGTCGAGCTCGTCGAACGGCACGACCTCGGCGGGGTTGGCCCGCGCGACGATCGCCCCGGAGCACTCCGCCCCCGAGGGTGCGCCGAGCTCGCCGCGCGCGGTGACCGACACCTGCCAGCAGGTCCCCACGATCACGCGCTCCTGCGTGACGCCCGCCTCCGCGGACCCGCTGCCCTCGGTGTAGAGGCCGATCACCAGGTCCCCGCTGCTCGGGTCGGTGGTGAGCGCGACGGTGCCGGAGATCATGTCCAGGCGGTCGGCGGTGCGCACGGCGTCGTCGCCCTGGTCGAGCACGGTGGTGCCGACGCACTCGGTGAGCTCCGACCCCAACCGGCCCGCGTCCGACGCCGCGGACCACAGGGCCGGCGCTCGGGACGCGAGGCAGCCGACGGCCTCGGCCACGTTGCGCGGCAGGTCGGTCCGGGCGGCATCCTCCGCGCGCTGCTGGACGTGCTGCGCCCCGCACCCCGTGATCGCGACCGCGAGCGTCACGACGAGGAGCGCACGGCGCCGGACGTCACGGGAGGTCCGCAAGGGCGTCCTCCAGCGCCTGGGCGTAGAAGCCGGTCCCGTTCGTGTTCGGGTGCACCGACGTCTGCGACGCGACGTCGTTGTCCACCACGATGCGGGGCCAGGGCCGGGGGAACTGCGGGTCCTCGCCGGGGGTCACGCCGAACTGGAGGCCGGTGAGACCCGAGTCGGCGCCCGTGCACAGGTTCTTGCCCGTGAAGTACGCCTGGGTGTCGACGAAGAAGATCTCGGGCGACCCGGGCTCGTCGTAGGTCTCCAGGATGGCGGCGGTCTCGGCGATCTTGGCGTTCAGGCCGTCGGCGAGCTCGTTCAGCCAGACCTGGTTGACCTCGTTGATCAGCACGCAGGACGTCGTGGTCTCGAACAGCTTGGGGTACCCGAAGATCGCGATGCGCGCGTTCGGCGCACGATCGCGCACGAGCTGCACGAGCGTGATCAGGCTGTCGGCGATCTTCGTGTCCACCCGCTCCTTGCTGGCGGCCTGTGCCGGCAGGGTGTCGTCCTCGAGGACGGTCCGGGAGCAGTCGGCCAACGAGCGGTCCTCGGGCGTGCCGGCGAAGTTGGCCTTGATGCACGCGGCCAGGATCGGACCGAACTGCATGTCGTTCCCACCGATCGACAGGGTCACGAGGGTGGTGTTCGTGTCGAGGTAGCCGGCGTCGAGCTGCGACACGGTGCCGTACTGGCCGTACCTGCCGGTCTGCCTCTCCGCGTTCTCCGGCGCCTGCGGGGTGTCGATGTGGTAGTAGGGCAGCAGGTCCTCCGTCTGCGCACCTGAGCAGGCGAGGAGCTGGAGGTCCAGCCCGGTGTCGGCAGCGTCGGCGCGCGCGCCCAGCGGCTCCGCGTCGCCCGGCAGCGTGGTCCTGCGGATCCAGGCGTTCACCGACTGGTGGCAGGCGTTCCTCGCGCGCGGGTTGGTGCCGTTGTTGTCGCTCCACGGCACGTAGTCGCCGGCGCCCTCACCCGAGGCGTACGAGTCGCCGAGCGACACGACGAAGTCGTCGGGCTTGCCGGGCAGCACCTGGAATCCGACCGCGTCCCAGGCGACGTTGTCGTACCCCTCGATGTCCTGGTGCGCGCCGTCGTACCAGACCCGGCCCGTCGTGCTCTCGTCGACGAGGACGTTCGACAGCGAGACCTTGGGCGAGCCCTTCATCTCGAAGACCCCGAGGCTGACCCACTCGTTCTTGTAGCGGCGCTGCGGCAGGTAGCGCTTCTGGGTCGTGCCGTTGCCCAGGTCGATCGTGTAGCCGGCCTGCTGGGTCCAGCCGGCGTAGTCGGGGAGGTGCACCCACACGCGCGTCCACTTCCCGTTCAGGTTGGCGCCGCGGTCCCAGGTCCCGGTGATGTGGCGCTGCGTCTTGACACGGTGCTGCATGTGCGCGAACCAGAAGTGGCCGTTGAACCCGCCGCCCTGCTGGTGGAAGTCGACCTTCGACGGGTACCGGCCGTCCGAGTCGGGGCTGCCGAACGACAGGCTGAACGAGCCGACGGTCGCTCTGCGTGTGCACTCGTTGCTGTTGCGGGCCGTCGGGTGCGTGGTGTTGTCGACCACGACGACGCCGGTCGGCGGGTAGCTGCAGTTGGGCAGGAAGCTCGATTCCAGCGTCTTGGCCGGCAGCGTGGACGCCATGGCGCTGGCCTCGGTGGCGTAGCTGGCGGGGAAGCGCTCGAAGCCCTGGCCGCAGTAGAGGTCGCAGCTCGACTTCCACCGGACGGGGCCGTGCCACCAGCACTTGTACGAGCCGAGCTTGCACGGCTGCGCCAGCGACGGGTCGCAGTCGTTCACGTCCGGCTTGCAGAAGGTGTCGACCTTCGGCTGGGCCATGTCACGGTACGTGGGGTCGTTCCACCAGGCCGTCGTGTAGGACGACACCAGGCGCTGCGGGTACTCGCGCTTGGCAGGGTCGGCCCACTGCGTCTCCACGAAGGACGTGCCGTACGCGGCCCACCCGATGACCTTCTCCGGGTAGGGCCACTGCTGCGGCTTGGCCGCGTCGCCCTGCGACCTGAGGAACGGTGTCCGTCGCGGGTCGTAGTTGGGGTTCACCGGGTTGTTGAACCAGCCGACACCCCAGGGTGTGCTGTCGTTCACGTAGGGGTAGAACCCGGTGTTGTAGGCCCACGTCGTGAGGAACCAGTTCTCGATGTACTTGGGGTCACCGCCGTTGACGAGCATCCCGGCGGCCGCCAGCTGGTTCCACTTCTGGCTGAGCATCTGCACGGACTTCGCGACGTTCGCGGTGTAGTCCAGCGCGATCGCGCGCTGCTGGGCGTACGGCAGGGCCGTCTCGATCTTGCGGCCGGAGTCGTCGGTGCGCTCGTGGCCGGCCAGCCGCATGCCGTCCGTGATCTGCCCGACCCCGTAACCGCAGTCGGCCTCGGTGTAGTCGATCTGCCAGATGGACCACGTGTCGTCGGTCCCGTAGTAGTCGCCGATCAGCGGGTTGCCCGTGTTGCCGGGGGCGGTGAAGCGCGACGCCTGCCACAGGTTCGACTCCTGCGCGAGGACGCCCAGCACGATCTGGGGCGGGATCGTCCCGCCACCGGTGAGCTGCGGTGCCGGGAACATGCCCTGCGGGGAGTAGCTCGACATCCCGAGGTTGCGCCAGTTGGCGGGCCGCGTCTGGGTGAGCTGGCCCTTCACGGCCCGGTCGACGGCCCACTCGACCTGCCGGGGCTTGGGCTGGTACGCCTGGTTGGCCGGGTCGTTGCGCGGGACGGCGCAGTAGCGCTCGGCCTCGATCGGGCTGCTCGGGTCGCCCGCGCCGCCCGTCGAGGTCACCGAGGCCGATGCCGTCGCCTCCTGCCGGGCCGCGAAGCCGGACGGGCGGGCGGTGCCGGTGGCGCGCGCCTCGAGGGGCGCAGCCGGGGCCGGCTCGTCCATGGCGTACGTCAGCGTCGTCCCGGAGTCCACGACGGTCGCGGCGATCTCGGCCTCCGCCACGGGGACCACGGCGGTCGCTGCCGGCTTCTTGATCTCCGGCACGTCGGCGAGGCCGGTCGAGGTGACCGCGTCGACGACGAGCTCACCGCTCGAGGAGATCACCGAGCCGGGGCTCGCCTCCGGCAGCAGCTCCACCCCGTCCAGGCCGGGGGTCGGCTCGACGTCCTTCCCGGTGAGGTAGAAGCCCTCCTCTCCCGCCGGCGCGACGCCCGTCTGCGTGACGGGCCCGGTGCCGATCGCCTGTGCGGGGGTGTCGTCGTCGAGGGTCGTGACGTACGCGGTCGACGTGTCCGCGCCCTCGCCGTCCCGTGCGACGTACGCCAGACGCCCGGACCCGTCGAGCGTGAGGTCGTACGCGGCGCCCGTGTCCGCCACGACCACCTCGGGTGCGGTCGCACCGGGGGCCACGGCGACGAGGTCGGCACCGCGGGCCGCCAGCACCGTCCCGTCCTCCCGGGCGATGGCCGACGTGACCTGGCCCTCCAGGTCGACCTTCGTCGTGATCTCCGCCGTCTGCGCGTCGACCACGGCCACCCGCGTGACGCCCTCGTCGGGTTCGAGCCGCGTGATCGTGACCGTGTCGTCCTCGCCGCAGCCCGGGTTGTAGTAGGCGATCGTGTACCCGCTGCCGAGCTCGGCGACCTCACCGGAGCGCAGGTCGACGATCGCGGCGCGCGCGCCGGCAGAGAAGGCCGACTCGTCGTTGGTGGCGGCACGGGGCGCGTACACCACGGCCATCCGGTCGCCGCTCGACGTCACGCAGCTGTTCGCCACCCACAGGTCGGTGTCCGCCCACGGCACCGGCACGGTCGCCACGGTCTCCCACGCGTACCCGTCGGAGGCCCGGGCGCCGAGGACGGTGATGCCGTCCGCGTCGTTCAGCACGACGTGCGCCTCGTCGTCGACCTCGCGCCAGTCGTCGGGCAGGACCTCGTCACCCTGCTCCGGGGTCAGGCCGGACTCGTCCAGCTCGACCACTCCACCGGCCTCGGCCGAGGTGTCCCCGGTGGGCGCCGGCGCACCGGACGCCGACGAGGCGACGGGTACCAGCAGCATCCCGAGCAGGGCAAGGGCGACGGGACCGCTCACGGCGGCACGCGAGGACAGGCGCATGTCAAACAACCCCCTGACTGAGTCGTCGGGCACCCCGACAACAGTCACATCGTGCCGGAGGACGCCCGGTGCCCTCAGGCGATCGAGTGTGACCTGTGTCACTCCACGGACGCCTCGCCGGGCGGGCCATCGGGGCCCCGGACCGCACCGGTCCGGGGCCCCGCGTGCGGCGCGTCACGCGCCGCCGGGCGTCACCACTTGTCCCAGCACCGCAGGTACTTGCCCGTGGTCGCCGAGTACAGCGGCCACTTGATGCTGTTCCGGGTCACCTCGCCGGCGATGCCGTCCACCTCGATGCCCTCGCGGCGCTGCATCTGCCGGACCCGGTCCTCCGTGGTCGGGCCGAAGACCCCGTCCTCGGCGATCGCCGGCTCGTAGAGCGCCTTGTAGCAGGAGTTGTAGGCCTTCTGCAGCGCCTGGACGCCGGCCCCGGAGTCACCGCGCTTGAGCCAGCACGGCACGTTGACCACACCGTTGGTCGCCCGGGGGATCAGCAGCCTGTACGTGTGGCTGAACTGCTCCTCCATGTAGTTGCAGTTGCCACCGACCCGGTCCCACGCCGCGGCCGGCGAGGCCGCCGCCCCGACCAGCAGCAGCGCCGTCGCGACCGCGGTGGCGACGAGCCGGTTCCGCGTCCTGGACCCGAAGGTTCGTGCGAGCTGCATCAGAGCTCCTCCTGAGGTGATCCCGTGGAGCGTTCGCTCCGCACGTGCCGTCGACCCGGTCCCGGCGTCCACGGCGTCAGCCCGCCAGGCAGCGCGGACCGTTGTAGCCGCCCTCCCAGGGGCCAGGCCACTTCATGTAGTGGTTGGTCGTCGGCCCGTAGACGCCGTCGACGGTGATCCCGAGCGACCGCTGGACGGCCTTGACCGCAGTGCGCGTCTTCGCACCGAAGTCACCGTCGACCGAGAGCAGGGCGAGACCCGCGGCGTTCAGCGTGGCCCTGTGGCACTCGTTGATCGCCGCCTGGAGCGCCTTCACGCCGGGGCCGCGCGACCCGTACTGCAGGTTGCACCTGACGAAGTACACCGTCGTGTTCGTCATCGGCATGTAGGGCCGGTGCACGTTCCAGCCGTAGTCGGGTCGCTCCGACCACGCGTAGTCCGCCGTCTCGCACTGCGGCGTCGCAGCATGGGCCGCCGGCGCGACCGCGACGGGGACCACGACGGACAGGGCGAAGACCGCACTCACGGCTGCGGCGGCACGACGGCTCCGCGTTCCCCACGTCATTCTGTTCACTTCGACTCCTTCGGCTGGTGCCGCCCCCGGACGGGCACGGACGTCCTCGTCCGCCGTACCGCTCAGCAGCCACGCGGGAGACGCGTGCCGGACGGCCGGAACGCGCCGACCGTGCATGACACGACGGTGCCGCTACTCGTCGGGCAGCACTGCCCGCGCTCGCGCGACACCGTCACAAGCCCCCTGACTCGCCCGCCTAAGCGACCTGACGTGCGTCACATCGTGCCGGAGAAGGAGGTGCCGAACCAGGCGTTCCGGTGTGACCTGGACCACGTCCGGCACCCCGCCGCAGCGACGGACGCACCGCTGCCACGACGACGAGGCCCCGCACCGCCGGAGCGGTACGGGGCCTCGTGAGCTCGCGGGGAGCGGGTCAGGCGGCGACGACCTTGACGGTCACCTTGGCCGAGACCTCGGGGTGCAGGCGGACCTGCACCGTGTACTCGCCGGTCGACTTGATCGCCTGGGCGACCTCGATCTTGCGCTTGTCGACGGCCGGCGCGCCGGCGGCCGTGATCGCGGAGGCGATCTCGGCCGTGGTGACGGCACCGAACAGGCGGCCGGACTCGCCGGCCTTGGCCGACACCGTCACGGGGTTCGCCTGCAGCGAGTCCCGGATGGCCTTGGCCTCGTCGAGCGTGGCGATCTCGCGGGCCTTGCGGGCACGACGGATCGCGGAGACGTTCTTCTCCGCACCCTTGGTCCACGGCGTGGCCAGGTTGCGCGGGACGAGGTAGTTACGGGCGTACCCGTCCTTCACCTCGACGACGTCGCCGGGGGCACCGAGACCGGTGACCTCGTGGGTCAGGATGATCTTCGCCATGGGTCAGTCCTTCCTCAGCGCGCCGACGACGAGTACGGCAGGAGAGCCATCTCGCGCGCGTTCTTGACGGCACGGGCGATCTGGCGCTGCTCCTGCACGGAGACGCCGGTGACGCGACGCGCGCGGATCTTCCCGCGGTCGGAGATGAACTTGCGGAGCAGAGCCGTGTCCTTGTAGTCGACCGTCTCGATCTTGGCGGCCTTCAGGGGGTTCTGCTTCTTCTTGGGCTTGCGGACGACGGGCTTGGCCATCGTGGTGCTCCTTGTCTGTGGAGCCCCGAGCGTTGCCGTGCTCGGGGATGAGAGTTCAGGTGTGCGAGGCGCCGATCAGAACGGGGGCTCGTCGGAGTAGCCGCCACCACCGCCACCCGCGGGCGTCGCCCACGGGTCGTCGGTCTGGCCGCCGCCGGACGAGCCGCCGCCACTGAAGCCACCGCCGCCGCCACCGCCGAAGCTGCCACCGCCGCCACCGAAGCCCCCACCGCCGGAGCGCTGGGTGCGGGTGACCTTGGCGGTCGCGTACCGCAGCGACGGGCCGACCTCGTCGACCTGCAGCTCGTACACGGTGCGCTTCTCGCCCTCGCGGGTCTCGTAGGACCGCTGCACGAGCCGGCCCTGCACGATGACGCGGGTGCCCTTGGTGAGGGACTCGGCGACGGACTCGGCCGCCTCACGCCAGATCGAGCAGCGCAGGAAGAGGGTGTCCCCGTCCTTCCACTCGTTGGACTGGCGGTCGAACGTGCGGGGCGTGGACGCGACGGTGAAGTTCGCGACCGCGGCGCCCGACGGGGTGAAGCGCAGCTCCGGGTCCCCGGTCAGGTTCCCGATCACCGTGATGGTGGTCTCGCCGGCCATGACGGCCTCCTCGCTCGTTCGGAAGGTTCGGCTGCGGCGTGGCGCCGCGGGTGCTGGGGCCCGACGCTAGCGACGGGCACCGACAGGAAGGACTCAGACCTCGCGGCGGAGCACCTTCGTGCGCAGGACGACCTCGTTGAGGCCGAGCTGTCGGTCCAGCTCCTTGGCCGTGGCGGGCGACGCGGTGAAGTCGACGACGGCGTAGATGCCCTCGGCCTTCTTCTTGATGTCGTACGCGAGGCGACGACGGCCCCACACGTCCACCTTGTCGACGGTGCCCCCGTCGGTCTTCACGACCGACAGGTACTTGTCGAGCGACGGGGCGACGGTGCGCTCCTCGATCTCGGGGTCGAGGATGATCATGATCTCGTACTGACGCAGGCTCATACCCACCTCCTCTGGTCTCGGCGGTCACGGTCGTTCCGTGACAGGAGGGTTCTCGTGCGTCTCGACGCGCCCGCGCACCGACGTGGGTCGGGTGATGGGCACGACGAACCGTCCGCGAGGGACGGCGGTCGCCCAGCGTACCGGTTGCCGGGCAGTTCCCCGAATCGCCCCGGGGGACCACCTGACGGTGGTCCCCCGGGGTGGTCGGCTGCTACCCGTTGGGCGGCGGCTGCTGCCCGCCGCCGGCGTCGGGCGGCGGCGCGGACTGCGTCGGCTCGGGCGTCGGGGACGGGGCGGGCGGCGGCGTCGGCGAGGGCGTCGGCTGCGGCGCACCCGACGAGACGACCAGCGTGACCGTGGCGCCCGCGGCGAGCGTCGTGCCCTCACCGGGCTCGACGCGGATGACCCGGCCCGCCGGGACGGTGGCCGACCGCTCGTTGGCGATCCGGGCCACGAGACCGGCACCCTGGAGGGCGCCGGAGGCGTCCGCCTCGGTCC
The DNA here is from genome assembly GCF_000092865.1 of Cellulomonas flavigena DSM 20109. GTDB lineage: Bacteria > Actinomycetota > Actinomycetes > Actinomycetales > Cellulomonadaceae > Cellulomonas > Cellulomonas flavigena. The sequence goes on from NC_014151.1 coordinate 4,087,043, forward strand.
GGCCCGCGAGCCCGGACGGCACCTGGGTCTCCGCCGGTGCCTGCGTCTCCTCGGCCGTCGGCGCCACCTCGGTCGGCGTGGCGGACGCCGTCACGGTGGGCTTCTTGCCGACGTTCGCGCGCGGCGGGAACTGCTGGATCTCCTGGTAGCGCGGGTCGGCGAAGACCTTGCCCATGTAGTCGGCCCACAGCAGCGCGGGGAACGTCGAGCCGTTGACCGAGCTGAACTGCCCCCACCCGTCGATCGAGTCGAGCCCCTTGCCGTCCTCGGCCAGCTGGGACAGCGAGACCGCGGTGGACAGCTGCGGGACGTAGCCGACGAACCACGCGCCCTTGTTGAGCGTCTCCGAGCCCGTCTTGCCCGCGATCGGCCTGTCGAGCCTGCTGACCTGGGCCTTGCCGGAGCCCTGCTCCACCACCTGCGTCATCGCGTACGTCGCGTCCGCCATGACGTCGGCCGGGAACACGTTCTGGCCCGTGGTGTCCGGCTGCCACGCGACCGCGCCGCTGCTGTCGTTGACCTGCTGCACGATGTGCGGCGCTCGGCGGACCCCCTGTGCGGCGAACGTCGCGTACGCCCCGGCCATGTCGATGGGGTGGACGAAGTCGGTGCCGAGCACGTTCGAGATGTTGGTCTCGAGCGGTGTCGTGATGCCCGCCGTCTCGGCGACCTTCTTGGTGTTGTCCGCCCCCACCTGGATGTTCAGCTGCGCGTAGACCGTGTTCACGGAGTCCGCGGTGGCCCGGACCAGGTCGATCGGGCCGTAGTCCCGGTTCGGGTAGTTGGGCACCGGCTTGCCGTTCTCCCACTGCGGGAAGCTCTGCGGCGAGTCACCGTTGTACGTCGTCGCCAGGCTGGTGCCCTGCTGGAGCGCGGCGACCAGGGTGAAGGGCTTGAACGTGGAGGCCGCGGGCACCTTGTCGAACGTCGCGGTGTTTCTCGTGTCGGTGAGGTAGTCCGGCCCGCCGTACAGCGCGACGATGCCGCCCGTGGCCGGGTCGACCGTCGAGATCGAGACGCGCAGCCGCTCGTGCGGCACCGCCCCGTCCGACAGGGCACCGGTCCGCAGGCCCTCGGCGGACTCGACGGCCATCTGCTGCAGGGCCGGGTCGATCGTCGTGAGCACCTTCAGGCCCGCGGTCTTCAGCTCGCCCTCGGTCCAGAACTTGGTCGCGACCAGTTCCTTCTCGACCATCTTCAGCAGGTACCCGTTGGGCCCGCGGTAGGTCTCGGACTCCTGGTACACCTCGAAGGGCGGGAACGTCTGGGCGGCGCGCTCCTCGGCCGTCAGCCACTCCATCTCCACCATGCGGTCGAGGATGATGTTCCAGCGCTGCTCCGCCTTCGGGCGGTCGTTGGCGGGGTCCCAGTTGTTCGGTGACGGGATGACGGCCGCGAGGAGCGCCGCCTGCGCCACCGTGAGGTCCTTGGCGTCGACCTTGAAGTACGACTGCGCGGCCGCCTGGATGCCGTAGGAGTCCCGGCCGAAGTAGATGGTGTTGAGGTAGCGCCCCATGATCATCTCTTTGGACTCGGTCCGCGCGATGCGGATCGCGATGATCGCTTCCTTGGCCTTGCCCCAGTAGTCGGTCGTGGAGTCCTGGTAGTAGCGCTCGACGTACTGCTGGGTCAGCGTCGACCCGCCCTGCGTCGGCTTGCCCTGGATGTTGTTGATGAAGGCGCGCGCCATGCCGCTCAGCGAGATCCCGCTGTTGGTGAAGAACGTCTTGTCCTCGCCGGCCGCCACGGCCTGACCGATGTGCTCCGGCAGCGTCCCGTAGTCGACGAGCTCGCGCCGCTGGTCGGCGAACGTCCCCATGACCTCGCCCGGCGTGCCCGGTTCCGGCCCGGCGAAGTACACGGTCGTCGTCTGGTAGTTGACCTCCGCCAGCGGGCTGTCCTGCTTGATGAGCGCGAAGGCGGCGACCCCCGCGCCGAGGACGAGGAAGATCATCCCGATGAACGTGCCCAGGACGACGCGCCACGACGGCAGCCACCGGTGCAGGCCCGTGTGCTCACGGCGGGGGTAGTTCCAGAAACCCTGGCGTTCGCGCGCGGACGGGGCGGTTCGCCGGGTCGCGCGCCGGGCGCGCGACGGCGCTGCGCGGCGGTTGCTGGCTGCCAACAGGGAACCTCTCGTGCCGACGACTCGTGCTGCTGCGCCCGGCGTGACGGACGGGCTGGGTGCCGTCCGGGGGCGCTGCCGGGCCTCAGTATGGACGAACCACCTGGGCCCGCCAGCCCAGATCGTGCGCGTACGTCCGGATGGGTCGGACCCTTCACATGATCCGCACGGGACGACGACGCCGCGGTGACGGCGGTCACCGCGGCGTGCGGCGCACGCCGCCCGGGCGGGCCCCGGCCCGCGTGTTGTGCGGGAGCCCGCACCCGACATACTCTGCGGATGTATCGAGCTGATACATCGGTGGGAACGGCGACACGGGCTGGAGGGTGCGATGCGCGGACGCTCGGACGTGCTCGAGCCGGCGATCCTCGGCCTGCTCGCCGAGTCCCCCATGCACGGCTACGAGCTGCGCAAGCGTCTGAACCTGGTGCTCGGCTCGTTCCGCGCCCTGTCCTACGGCTCGCTGTACCCGTGCCTCAAGGGCCTGGTGGAGCGGGGCTGGATCGTCGGCGAGGACGCCCCGGACGACCGCACCGTGGCGAGCCGCCGCGCGCGGATCGTCTACCAGCTCACCGCCGACGGCAAGGAGCACCTGCAGCAGGTGCTCGCCTCCTCGGGCCCGGCGGCCTGGGAGGACGAGAACTTCGACGTGCGCTTCGCGTTCTTCGCGCAGACGGACGCCGAGACCCGGATGCGGATCCTCGAGGGTCGCCGCATCCGGCTGACCGAGCGGCTGGAGACGTTCCGCCAGTCGTTCGCCCGGACCCGTGAGCGCATGGACGAGTACACGCTCGAGCTCCAGCGCCACGGTCTGGAGCAGGTGGAGCGCGAGGTCCGCTGGCTCGACGACCTCATCGACAACGAGCGGGGCGTGCGTCGCGCGCGCCCCGAGGGCGGTGGCCGCCCGGCCGCCGCCGCAGACGACGCCGAGGGAACATCCGAGGCGCGAAACGAGAAGGAGCGAGGATGACCTCCATCCGCGTCGCCATCGTCGGCGTCGGCAACTGCGCCGCATCGCTGGTCCAGGGCGTGCACTACTACCGGGACGCCGACCCGGCGGGCAAGGTCCCGGGACTCATGCACGTGCAGTTCGGTGACTACCACGTGCGGGACATCGAGTTCGTGGCCGCGTTCGACGTGGACGCCAAGAAGGTCGGGTTCGACCTGTCGGAGGCGATCTTCAACTCCGAGAACAACACCATCAAGATCTCCGACGTCCCGCCGCTGGGCGTCACGGTGTCGCGCGGTCACACGCTCGACGGCATCGGCAAGTACTACGCGCAGACGATCGAGGAGTCGGACGCCGAGCCCGTCGACGTCGTCCAGACGCTGAAGGACACGCAGGCCGACGTCCTCGTCTGCTACCTGCCCGTCGGCTCCGAGGCCGCCGCGAAGTACTACGCGCAGTGCGCGATCGACGCGGGCGTCGCCTTCGTCAACGCCCTGCCGGTGTTCATCGCGTCCGACCCGGAGTGGGCCGCGAAGTTCGAGGCCGCGGGTGTGCCGATCGTCGGTGACGACATCAAGTCGCAGGTCGGCGCGACCATCACGCACCGCGTGCTCGCGCGCCTCTTCGAGGACCGCGGCGTCATCCTGGACCGCACGTACCAGCTGAACGTCGGCGGCAACATGGACTTCAAGAACATGCTCGAGCGCGAGCGCCTGGAGTCCAAGAAGCTCTCGAAGACGCAGGCCGTCACGTCGAACCTCGAGGACGGTCCGCTGGCCGGCAAGAAGGAGGACCGCAACGTCCACATCGGCCCGTCGGACTACGTCGCGTGGCTCGACGACCGCAAGTGGGCGTACGTGCGCCTCGAGGGCCGCGCGTTCGGCGAGGTGCCCCTGAGCCTGGAGTACAAGCTCGAGGTCTGGGACTCCCCGAACTCCGCGGGCATCATCATCGACGCGCTGCGCGCCGCGAAGATCGCGAAGGACCGCGGCATCGGCGGCCCGATCCTGTCGGCGTCGACGTACTTCATGAAGTCCCCGCCGGTGCAGATGGAGGACCAGAAGGGCCGCGCCCAGGTCGAGGCCTTCATCCGCGGCGAGCTCGAGCGCTGACCCGAGCTCCCCGCTGAGCGTGAAGCGTTGTTGCCGGATCCCGGCAGCAACGCTTCACGCTCTTCTGCGAGGCGGCTCCCCGGCTAGCCCGCGAGGATCGTGGAGGTGGTGGCCGAGATCCACTGCTCCCCGGCGGCGAGGCCGTCGGACGACGGGGGGCTCGCGATCTGCGTCGTGGTGCCCGTCGCCACGTCGTAGGTCAGGACCCGGAGCGGGCCGCCCCCGCCGGAGCACGCGTCGCCGACGGTGAGGAGGACGACGTCCCCGGCGACCTGCTGTACCCGCACCGAGGCCTCACCGGCCGGGATGCCCTCGGCCGGGAACGGCAGGTCCTGCAGCGTGCCCGCCATCGGGTCGAGCAGACCCCACCCGCGGGTGCACTCGACGTCGAAGGTGTGCTGCACCACCAGGCGGCCGTCCCCGATCCGCCCGCCGCTGCTGTACGGGAGGGTGCTGGCGGGCAGGTCGAGCGGCACGCCGGCGGCACGCGGGTCGTCCGCGTCGAACCGGAGCACCTCGGAGACGGCCGGCGCGCTCTCCTCCCAGCCCAGGCACGTCACCAGGAGACCGGATGCCTCCCACGCCAGCACGTGGCAGTCCTCGGACGGCGTGACCAGGTCGGTGACCTGGCCCGACGTCACGTCGACGGTGGCGAGCGACCCGTCGACCGTCCCGGCGACCCGCGTGCCGGCCGGGTCCAGGACGGGACCGCGGACGAACGGCAGCTCACGGACCACGGTCGTACCGTCGTACACGGCCAGCCCGGCCTCCAGCTCGCCGACCCACACGTCGAGCCCTGCCGACGTCGTCCCCACGCGCACCTCCATGCCCGCGAGCTCCGTGAGCGCTGTGATCTCGCCCGTGAGCAGGTCGAGGCGCGCGGCGGTCCGCTCGCCGTCCTCGTCCACGCTCACCGTGGCCTCGGTGGTGCCGGCCTCCCAGCCGACCAGGTCGACGGTCGGGCCCAGCGGCAGGTCGAGCACGCGGTACCGGGTGCCGTCGGGCGCCACTGCGTCCACGACGTTCGCGGACGCCTCCGGCATCCCGTCGCCGCTCTCGGAGAGGGCGACCGGCCGCTGCACCGTCAGCACCCACCCCGGGGTCGCCGTCTCGAGGGTCCCGGGCGGCATGACGAGGGCGGGCTCGAGACCCGGTGCGTCGGGCGCGGCGTCGGACGTCGGCCCCGCCGACGGCTCGGGCGTGGGCGACGTCGACTCCGCGGGCTGCGGGGTCCCGTCACGCGCCAGACCGAGCCACCCCCCGGCGCCGAGGACGAGGACGAGCGCGCTCACGCCGAGCACCTCGGCCGCGTGGCGGCGACGGCGGCGGCGGCGGATACCTGTCAGCAGCGCGTCGTGCCGCGCGTCGTCGAGCGTGGTCCCGGCCTCGCCGAGGGCCCGGTGGGTGCGGGCGAGCAGGTCGTGCACGTCGGTCATCGCTCCACCTCCGTCGTGGCGCCACCCCGGGGGTGGACGGGCAGGGTCTCGTGGTCGGCGTCCGTGACGCCGCCGAGGAGGGCGTCGAGACGTGCGACGCCGTCGGCCGTGTAGCGCTTGACGGCGCCGTCGCTGATGCCGAGGAGGCCCGCGGTCTCCCGCACGCTGAGGTCCTCGAGGTGCCGCAGCACCACGCACGCGCGCTCCCGCGCGGTCAGGCCCGCGAGCGCGCGCAGCACGTCGGTGGGCAGGTGGTGCCCCTCGACGCCCGGCACGGTCGACGGTGCGAACGACGCCACGCGCCCCACGGCGGTGCGCTCGCGCCCGCGCCGGCGGGCGACGTCGATGCTGCGGGTCGCGACCGCTCGGCGGACGTACTGCTCGGCCTCCGCCAGCGTCGAGAACCGCGCCCGGCTGGAGAACGTCGCCATGAGCGCGTCCTGCAGCAGGTCCTGCGCGTCCTCGCGCGACCCGCACACGAGGGCGGCCCAGCCGACGAGCGTGCTGTACCTCTCGTGCACGAGCTGCTCGAGCAGCCTCTCCCACGGTCTCGCCACGTGCGTTCCTCTCGTCCGGCTGTCGAGGAGGAGAACGCACGGGGGTCCGGTTCGGTTGGGTTCGTCCCTCCCGGCCCCCGTGCGCCCGCCTCCGCCGCCGCCACGGGACGGTCGTGGGTCCGTCGCGGCCGGTGTCAGCCGCGTTCGACCACCCAGACGGGCGCCAGCCCGAGCTCGTCGCCGACCACGGGCCCCACGAGGCGGGCCGCGCCGGTCGCCTCGTCCACGAGCCACCACTGGTCGCCCACCCACTCGTAGCACTGCGCTCCCGTGCGCAGCAGCAGGCCTGTGCTCGCGGCGTGGACCTCGCACACGTCGCCGCCGAGGTCCTGCGCCGGTACCACCGGGCGCACGTCGCCCCCGTCCCAGAGGTAGGCACCGCCGACGCAGACGTCGTAGCAGCTGTCGGGCGTGCTGGACAGCTGCGGGTACGCCGTCGTGACGAGGACACCGTCGCGGACGTGCGCGCCGGCCGCCGGGACCACGCCGTCGGCGCGCAGCGTGGTCAGCGTCTGCGCGGGACCACCCGTCGCGTCGAGGCGGACGACCTGGCCGTCGTGCTCGTCGTAGTTCCAGCGCTCCTCGAGCGGCTCGGGCGGTGTGTCGACGCACGCGGCCATGACCCCGGTCGCGTCGATCCAGTCGACGATGTCGCACGACTGGCCCGCGGGGGACGGCACGGCGGTGTGCCGGCCCGTCGCGACGTCGAGGGCCTCGATCGGCTCCCCGGACGGGCGGCCCAGGATCGTGCGGCCGTCGGGCGAGACGACGGCGCGGTCGAGGCGCGTCGGCACGCTGCGCACCGGACCGTCCGGGGGCAGGACGTACAGCGTGCCCTGCGACCCCTGGAGCCCTTGCGCGAGCCACAGCTCGTCGGCGCCGGCCGTGCCGAGCCACTCCGCCCCGTCGGGCACGCGGTCGTCGTACGTCAGCCCGCCCGTCGTCAGGTCGACCGTCACGAGCCGTCCCCCCGCGCCGTCGTGGTTGATCTCGAGCCGGGCCGTCCCCGGGGTGTCCCACCGCAGGAGCCGCGTGTACCCGCCCAGGTCGGCGAGGTGGTACAGCTCACCGGTCGGTGCGGACAGCACGAGCGCGTTCCGCTGCCCGTCGCCGGGCAGCGGCTCGTAGAGCGTCGACGTGTACAGCGTGAGGAACCACCCCGGCCCCGTCTGCTCCAGGAGCCCCTCGGGCGGTTCGTACATCGGCGGCATGCCCGGCAGCGTGACGGGCACCAGCGGTGCGGCCGGCGCGCTCGCGACCGCCGACGGCTCGGGCGTCGGGGACGGCGTGGCGCTCACCGTGGGGGTCGGCGGGTCCGCCGGCTCCGGCGTCGTGCGGTCCTGCAGGCCGAACCACCCGCCGACGCCCAGGACGCCGACGGCCGCGGCGGCGACGGCCGCCCAGGAGACGGTCCGCCCCCGGCGCACGCGGGCGACGCGGGCGTGCAGGCCGGCCAGGGTCGCGGGGTCGGGCTGCAGGTCGCGCTCGTGGTGCTCCTGGACGTGCAGCGCACGCTCGAGGCGTGCGGTCAGGTCATCGGTCACGGCGCACCTCCTGTCGGTCGACAAGGGTCACGGGAAGGGACTCGCCGCGTGTCGACGAGGTGGTGCCCAGCAGGGCGTTGAGGGTGGCGACACCGTCGGACACGTAGCGCTTGACCGCGCCCTCGCTGATGCCCAGGAGCGTCGCGGTGTCCTTCACCGACACGTCGTCCAGATGCCGGAGCACCACGCAGGCCCGCTGCTGCGCCGACAACCGGGACAGGGCTGCGGCCACGTCGGCGTCGAGCAGGTCCGAGCGCAGCTCGGTGGTGTCGGGCGTCGCGTGCGCCAGGCGCACCAGGCCCGCCCGCTCCCGGCCGCCGCGGCGGGCCTGGTCGTAGAACCGCGACGCGACGGCCCGGCGCACGTACGACTCGGCCTGCGGCACCGAGCCGAACGTCGCGCGTGCCCCGAACGTCGCCACCAGCGCGTCGTGCACCAGGTCCTGCGCCGCCGCCCGGTCGCCGCACAGCACGGTCGCGTACGCGACGAGCCCGCCGTACCGCTCGTGCACCAACCGGTCCAGCACCGGCGCCCAGCCCCGGCTCACGTCGTCCCTGCCATGGTCCTCGCCCTCTCGACCCGTCCCTGTCACCGCTACAACGACCGCACGTGCGCCCGGGGTTGCGGGCAGGTCCCAGGATCCCCCGGGTGGGCGACGCGGGGCCGTGCGCGCGCGACGGGGAGCCGGGGACGGGGCCGGGACGTAACCTGAGCGCGTGCAGGTGATCTCCGACCTCCGGGCCCTGTGGCCCCTCACCGGGTTCCGGCGGCTCTTCGCCGTGCGCCTGGTGAGCCAGGCGTCGGACGGGATGTTCCAGGTCGGCCTCGCCACGCTGTTCTTCTTCTCCCCGGAGAACGCCTCCACCGCCACCGGTGTCGCCGCCGCGTTCGCGGTGCTGCTGCTGCCGTTCACGGTCGTCGGGCCGTGGGCCGGGGTGCTGCTCGACCGGTGGCGCCGGCGCCAGGTGCTGCTGTACGGCAACCTCGTGCGGGTCGCGCTGACCGTCGTCATCGCGGCGGTCATGCTGACGAGCGGTGTGGGCCCGGCGGTGTACGTGCTGGCGCTCGCCGCCCTGTCCGTCAACCGGTTCCTCCTCGCGGCGCTGTCCGCGTCGCTGCCCAGGGTCGTCGACGGACCCCTGCTGCTCACGGCCAACTCCCTGACCCCCACGCTCGGTGCGGCGTCCGCTGGTGTCGGCGGTGCCCTGGGGTTCGCGCTCGGCCTGCTGCTGCCGGCGGGCAGGGTGCGCGACGCGGTGTCGCTCCTGGTCGCCGCCGCGGTGATGGCGTGCGCGTCCGCCCTGGCGACGCGCCTCGCACCCGACCAGCTCGGCCCCGACGAGCGCACCCCCACGTCGCGCGTGCGCGCTGCGCTGGGCGAGCTCGCGCGCGGCCTCGTCGCCGGTGCCCGCTACCTCGTCGCCCGCCGCACGCCCGCGTACGCGCTGGGCATCATGGCGCTGCACCGGTTCTGCTACGGCGCGGTGTTCATCGCGAGCATCCTCATCTCCCGCAACCTGCTGTCCGACCCCGCGGACGTCGAGGCGGGCCTGGCGACGTTCGGTTCCGTCCTGGCCGCGAGCGCCGTGGGGTTCGCCCTCGCCGTGGTGCTCACGCCCGTGCTGAGCCCGCGCGTCGGGCCGCACGTGTGGGTGGTGCTGTGCCTGCTGCTGGCGGTGGTGAGCCAGCTCGTCCTCGTCGTGACCGTGTCGTTGCCGGCGCTGCTCGGTGCGGGCGCCGCGCTGGGCCTGGCCGCGCAGGGCGCGAAGATCGCGGTCGACACGATCGTGCAGCGGGACACGGCCGACGCGTACCGCGGTCGCGCGTTCTCGCTGTACGACGTCCTGTACAACGCGGCGTTCGTCGGTGCGGCGGCGCTGGCGGCCGTCGCGCTGCCGGACACCGGGTGGTCGCCCGCACTGTTCGCCGCGCTGGCCGTGGTGTACCTCGCCGGGGCGCTGGCGTTCGCACGTGGTCCCCGCACGCCCGTACCGCTGGCCGCGCCGCCGGTGGTCGGGGTCGACGCATGACGGACACGGCCCATGTCCCGGGCGAGGCCCCGCCGGACGACCTGCTGACCGACGAGCTCGCGCGCGCGATCCTCCAGGCGGCACCGCTGCCGATGACGGTGTCGGACCCCCGCGTGCCGGGCGACCCGGTGGTGTGGGTGAACGCCGCGTTCACGCGCCTGACGGGGTACACGGCCGAGGAGGTCCGTGGCCGCAACTGCCGGTTCCTGCAGTGCGCCGACACCGACCCCGAGGCCATCCACCGGCTGCGGACCGCGCTCGCGCACGGTGACGACGTCCAGGTGGTGCTGCTCAACGTCCGCAAGGACGGGTCGCCGTTCTGGAACCAGCTCGCGATCACGCAGCTGCGGGACGCGACCGGTCAGGTGGTGCACCGGGTGGGGGTGCAGGTCGACGTCACGGCGGAGGCGGACGGCGAGGCGGCGCGCACGCTCGAGCTGTCCCTCATGCACCGCACCGCGGACCGCCTCGAGCTGCTCGCCCGCATGGGCGAGGAGCTGTCGGGGCACCTGGAGTTCGACGACGCCGTCGACTCGCTGGCCGACCTGGTGGTGCCGCGCCTGGCGACGTGGGGCTTCGTCGCGATGACGTCGGAGACGGGGAGCCTGGAGCGTGTGCACGTCGTCGCGTCGGACCCCACGCACGCCGGGGTCGCGCACGCGCTGGGCACGCAGGGCCTCACGTGGCTGACCCGCTCGCCGCGCGTCGCGCAGACGCTCGCGGCGGGCGCGAACCACGTGCCCATGCCGATGCCCGTCGACGTCGCGTCGCTACCGGGACGTACGACGCCCTCCGAGCTGCGCCTGCTCGAGACGCTCGGCCTGGGCAGCGCCCTGCTCGTGCCGCTGGCGGGCCGCGACCGCGTCCTGGGCGTGCTGTGCCTGGTGCACCGCGAGCAGGACGGGTTCGACCGCGAGACCGTCGTCACCGCGGCCCACCTGGGCCGCCGTGCGGGCGTCCTGCTGGAGAACGTGCGGCTCTACCTGGCGGAGCGTGACGCGGCGCTGACGCTGCAGCACAGCCTGCTGCCGGTGCTGGGCGACGTGGGCGGGCTCGACGTGGCCGCGTCGTACCTGCCGTCGGGGCGCCGTGCCGAGGTCGGTGGGGACTGGTTCGACGCGTTCGTGCTGCCCGACGGCGCCGTGAGCCTGGCCGTCGGAGACGTGGTGGGGCACGACCTGCGCGCCGCGGCGTCCATGGGCCAGCTCCGCTCGCTGCTGCGTGCGTCGGTGTGGCGCGGCGACCGCCCGGGCGAGGCGCTGGAGCGGCTGGACGGCCTGGTCCGGGCGCTCGACGTGGCCGACGTGGCGACGTGCCTGCTCGTGCACTGGGAGCGCACCGGTGCGGGGGCGCACCTCACGTGGGCGAGCGCCGGCCACCCGCCCGCGCTCGTGCGGCTGCCCGGCGGCGAGGTCCACGGCCTCGAGGGCGGGCGCAGCACCCCGGTGGGTCTGCCTCCTGTGCGCCCGGGCACCGTGCCGGAGGGGTCGGCCGACGTGCCGCACGGTGCGGTCGTCGTCCTGTACTCCGACGGGCTCGTCGAGCGGCGCGACCGCGGCCTGCGCGAGGGCATCGCCGCGCTGTCCGCCGCGCTCACCGGCGTCCCGGACGACGCGAGCGCGTCGCAGGTGTGCGACGCGCTCACCGCCGCGCTCGTCGCCGAGGATCAGGAGGACGACGTGTGCCTGCTGGTGGTGCGGGTCGGCTGAAGCGCCTCAGCGCCAGGTCGTCAGGGCGACGAGCCCGAGGGGTCCGTCCGGTGCCTCGTGGACCGGGAGGAGCTCGTCGACGCGGCCCGTCGCGAGGTCCAGCGCCCACACCCCCGAGGGTGTGAGGTCCGTGGGGCACCCGAGCGGACCGGCGACGACGAGGCGCCCTCCCGCGGGGACGAGCCCCCGGTGGAGGAGGTCTCCCGCCGGCACCGTCGGCAACGTCACTCCCGCGAGGTCCGCACCGAACCGCCCGAACCCGGTCCCGCACACGCGCGCGACCTCGGCCTCGTCCACGTCGCGCCCGACGACGTCGACGGCCGCCGCCACGCTGCCGTCGCCGAGGGGGACCCCCGAGTCCCGGAGCGGGAGGACGTCGCCGGTGAACAGCGCGCGCCGGGTCGTCTCCCCCGTCACGGTGTCGAGCAGCACGAGCGCAGGACCGTCGGCCTCGGAGGGCACGAGCGTGCGTTGCGCACGGTCGAGGCATGTCAGGAGCAGGTGCGTCGCGTCCGACCAGCCGGCCGCGTCGCACCACCGGGTGGGCAGTGGCAGCTCGCGCTCGTCGGCGCCGACCACGAGGGTCACGACGCCGTTCTCGACGACGGCGACCGTGGTGCCGTCCGGCGACGTCGGGAGCAGGCCGTCCGTCGACGGTTCCCTCGGCGTCGCCTCACCCGTCAGGAGGTCGACGTCGTACGTCTGGCTGTCGCCTCCCCCCTCGGCGGTGCTCACGCCCACCCTCCCCGTGGCGCGGTCCCACGGACCGAGGCTCACCGTGTTGTCGGGCGCCCGCGCCACGTGGCGCCGCTCGCCGTCCGGGCCGACCAGCAGCAGGTGGACCTCCCGCGGCCCCGCGTCGCTGTCCAGGGCGGCGATCGAGCCCGGCGTCCACAGCACCAGGACGCTCCCGACGGGTGCGGCGCGCAGCTCCTCGGCGGTGGCGGGCTGCAACGGGGGCAGGCCGCCGATCTCGACGGACGCCACGCCCGGTGCCGTGGCGGGCGTCGGGCTCGCCGCAGCCGTGGTCGGCACGGTCGGCGACGCCGTGGGCGTGGGCCACGCGGGCTCGACGGCCTCACGAGGCACCCACAGCAGCGCGCCCCCGGCGAGCACGACGGCCACGGACGCGGCCGCCGCCACGAACGCCGTGCGGCGCCGGCGCGCGGCCCGCACCGCGGTGCGCAGGCTCGCCACGTGCGCGCCCGTCGCCGTGGCCGCGAGGGTCGCCTCGTGCCGCGCCTCGGCGGCCAGCAGCACGTCGGTCAGGTCCGGTGTCCGCTCAGCCACGGGACTCCTCCTCGGTCGGCACGAGGCAGACGTGCACGCCCGCCTGCCCGGGCTCGGGCGGTCGTACGCCCAGCAGGGCGCTCAGCGCGCGGACGCCGTCGGCCGTGTACCGCTTGACGGCCCCGTCGGACAGGCGCAGCAACCGGCCGGTCTCGTGCACCGACAGGTCCTCGAGGTGGCGCAGCACGACGCACGCCCGCTCGCGGGGCGACAGCGTCGCGAGCGCCGCGTCGATGTCGTCCGTGAGCGCCGTCGACGCGTCCGCGACGTCGGGGACGGTGTCGACGGGCAGCGCCGCGAGCCGGGCCACGCCGACGCGCTCCCGGTCCCGGCGCCGCAGGCCGTCGACGTACCGGGACGCGAGCGCACGCCGGACGTACTGCTCGGCCGCGGGCACGGAGGTGAACCGCGCGCGTCCCACGAACGTCGCGACGAGCGCCTCCTGCAGGAGGTCCTGCGCCGCGACACGGTCCTGCGTGAGCGTCCGGGCGCGGGCGAGGAGCGCCGCGTAGCGGTCACGGACGAGCTCGTCGAGCACGTCCTCGGAGCGACGCGTCATGCGCGCACCCGGGGCCTGGTGGTGGTCACGCCCTGAACAACGCTCACGCCGCCGGATCGGTTGGGGTGCTCAGGTCCCGCGCCGCGCCCACCACGTCAGCAGCAGCTCACGCGCCCGCTCCTCGCCCAGCGGGCCGTGCTCCATCCGCTGCTCCAGCAGGTACCGGTACGCCTCCCCCACCTCACGGCCGGGGCGGATGCCGAGGGCCTCCATGATCTGCGTACCGTCGAGGTCGGGGCGGATCGACGCGAGCTCCTCGGCCTCGCGCAGCGTGGCGATGCGCTGCTCGAGGTCGTCGTACGCGGCCTTGAGGCGGTTGGCCTTGCGCTGGTTGCGCGTCGTGGAGTCCGAGCGCGTCAGGCGGTGCAGGCGCTCGAGGAGCGGGCCGGCGTCGGTGACGTAGCGGCGCACCGCGGAGTCGGTCCACTCCCCGTCGCCGTAGCCGTGGAACCGCAGGTGCAGCTCGGTGAGGCGCGCGACGTCGTGCACCGTGTGCTTGTCGAAGCGCAGGGCCTTGAGGCGCTTGGCCGCCAGCTTGGCGCCGACGACCTCGTGGTGGTGGAAGCTCACGCCGCCGCCGGGCTCGAAGCGCCGCGTGCGGGGCTTGCCGATGTCGTGCAGGAGCGCCGCGAGCCGCAGCGTGAGGTCCGGGCCGGGCACGGCGCCGTCAGGGCCGGTCTCGAGCGCGATCGCCTTGTCCAGCACCATGAGCGTGTGCTGGTAGACGTCCTTGTGGCGGTGGTGCTCGTCGATCTCCAGGCGCAGCGCCGGCAGCTCGGGCAGGACGTGGTCGGCCAGGCCCGTCTCGACGAGGACCTCCAGGCCCGCGCGCGGGTGGGGGGACAGCAGCAGCTTGGTGAGCTCGTCGCGCACGCGCTCGGCCGACACGATCTCGATGCGGGAGGCCATCTCGACGATCGCCGCGCGCGTGTCGTCCTCCAACCGGAACCCGAGCTGGGCGACGAAGCGCGCGGCGCGCATCATGCGCAGCGGGTCGTCGTCGAAGGAACGGCGCGGGTCGATCGGGGTGCGCAGCACGCCGGCGGCGAGGTCCGCGAGACCGTCGAACGGGTCGACGAAGACCAGGTCGGGCACACGCACCGCCATCGCGTTGACCGTGAAGTCACGGCGCGACAGGTCGCCCTCGAGCGTGTCGCCGAACTCGACCAGCGGCTTGCGGGACGTCGGGTCGTACGCGTCCGTGCGGTACGTCGTCACCTCGACGACGACGTCCTGCGTCGCACCGCGCCGCCCCGCGAACCGGCGTGCGCCGACCGTGCCGAACTCGCGGCCGATGTCCCAGTGCGCGTCACCCCATGCCGCGAGCAGCGGCTCCGCCTCGTCGGGCGTGGCGGGCGTCGTCAGGTCCAGGTCGTTGCTGGGACGGCCCAGGAACGCGTCGCGCACGGGACCGCCGACGAGCGCGAGGTCGAAGCCGGCCTGGCGGAACCGCGTGCCGAGCTCGAGCGCGTCCGGCGCCATGGCCGCGAGCGCCGCGAGCGCGCGGCGGCGCAGCTGCTGGACGGCCGCGGGATCGGGTGCGGGGTCACGACGCTCGGGGCCGGTGGACGGGTCGGCGGGGATCTCGGGCACGCGCCCAGCCTGCCAGAGGACGCGCCCGCGCCCGCGTCGCGTGGCGTGCCGCTGACGTCCGGATGACCGGGATGTGGTGCGCACGTGACCTGGCGGGGGGGGCGGCGCGGAACGCGTCAGGATTCGTCGTTACAGTGTCGGCATGTCCGCCGACGCCCACCCCTCAGGTCCCGGGCGCGTCCCGGCGCCACCCGGTGGGCATCCGCTGCGCATCGATCCCGCACGCGCACCCCGCCGCACGCACGCCGTCGCGCTGCCCGTGGTCGACGAGACGTCGGCCGGTGGCCTGGTCGTCTCCCGCCAGGACGGGCACTACGCCGCGGCCGTCATCGCACGGCGCAACCGGGCAGGACGTCTCGAGTGGTGCCTGCCCAAGGGGCACCTCGAGGGCGACGAGACGCCGGAGGAGGCCGCTGTCCGCGAGATCGCCGAGGAGACCGGCATCACCGGCACCGTGCTGCGCCGGCTCGGCGTCATCGACTACTGGTTCTCGGGCGACGAGCACCGCGTGCACAAGGTCGTCCACCACTTCCTGCTCGGTGCCCTGCACGGCGAGCTCACCGTCGAGAACGACCCCGACGGCGAGGCCGAGGACGTCGAGTGGGTGCGGGTCGTGGACCTCTCCGAACGGCTCGCCTACCCCAACGAGCGCCGCCTCGCCGGGCTGGCACTCGCGGTCCTCGACGACTGATGGACGCGCGCGTCCGCGGGACGGACCCGCGGCTGAGCACCGGCGGACCGCCGCGCCGGACTGCCGCGGCGCTGCTGCTCGCGGTGCTGGCCGCCGTCCTCGGCCTCGGCGGGCTCGCCGCCCCGGCCGCGACGGCGGCCGTCCCCACCACCCGCGTGACGCCCACCCCGGCACCCCCCGACGACGCCGACGCGCTGCCCGTGCGCGTCGAGATCACGGAGGTCGCGCCCACCGTGCTCCGGCCCGGCGAGGACCTCGTCGTCACGGCCCGGCTCACCAACACCTCCCCCGAGCCGGTGGCCGACCCCCGGGTGCTGGTGCACCTCGAGCGGATCCGACCCGGCACCCGCGACGACCTGCAGCGCTGGCTCGACGAGCCGGTGACCGGCCGGCGTGTCGGCGACCGCGTCGCTCAGCAGCAGGCGCAGGGGCCGCTCGAGCCCGGCGCGTCCCTCGACGTCACCCTCACCGTCGCGGCGGGCAACGTCGGCCTGCTGGACCGCCCCGACACCTGGGGGGCGCGCGGGCTGTCCGTCCAGGCGACCTCCGGGGGCCGGCGCGTCGGGCTGCAGCGGACCTTCGCGCTGTGGGCCACCGAGAGCGACGACGTGCCGCAGGCACGCGTGTCCCTGCTGGTGCCCGTCGTGGGGCCCGCCGCCGTGCCCGAGGGGGTCGAGCTCACCGCACCCGGCCCGACCCTCGGCGAGCTCGTGCAGCCGGGGCACCGGCTCGACGCGGCGCTCGAGACGGCGCGCAGCAGCGCCGACGTCGCGCTCGTCGTCGACCCCGCGCTGCTCGACGCGGCCCGCACCGGCACCAGCCAGGCGGCCGCGTGGGCCGACGAGCTGACGTCCGTGGCCGTGGGACGCGACGTCGTCGCCCTGCCCTGGTCGGACCCCGACCTGACGGCCCTCGCGCACGCCGGCGCGCTCGACCTGCTCGACGCCGCCACCGACGCCACCGACGCCGCCGCCACGGCAGCCGTCGACGGCGGCCGGCGGCTGTCCGCCCGCACCGACGTGCTGTGGGCCCCCGGTCCGCTCACCGACCGGGCCACCGTCGACCTCGCCGCGCGCTCCGGTGCGTCCGTGCTCGTCATGGCACCAGGAGACCTGCCCGCGGACCGCGACGTGACCGGGGCGCGGACCGAGCTCGCGTCACCCGGCGGGACCGTCCTCGGCATCGTGCCCGACGCGACGCTCACCACGCTGCTCACCGACCCGGCACGCCTCGTCCCCGACGCGACCGACGCGACCGTCGTGCAGCGTGTGCTCGCCGAGCTGTCGGTCCTCGCCCGCGGCTCCCCGCAGGGCCTGCAGCACGTCCTCGTGGCGCTGCCGCGCGACGCGGTGCCCGACCCGGCACGGATCGAGGCGGTGCTGAGCGCGGTCCAGGCCGCACCCTGGTCGCGCACCGCACCCCTGACGGCGCTGCTGGGTGCGAGCGGCGCCGACGAGCAGCGCGGCGCACCGCCCACGACCCTCACCGACCCCGATGCCCTGGGGACCGCGCAGGTCGAGCGACTGGCGGCGGCCCGACGCGCGACGGTCGCGTTCGCGGCCGTCACCGACGAGCCTGCGCGCCTGCTCACCGGCGTCGACCAGGAGGTCCTGGCGCCGCTGGCGACCGCGTGGCGCAGCGACCCGGCTGGACGTGACCGGCTGGTCGACGCGGTCGTCGCCGTCGTCGACGCCCGCCGCAGCGGCCTCACGCTCGCGCGCACCAGCGCCCAGTACTTCGTCAGCGCGGACAACACCGTGCGGTTCTCCGTACGCAACGAGCTGCCCGCCGACGCGCGCGTGCGCGTGCAGACCGTCCCCCGCAAGGCGTGCCTGCGGACCGAGCCCAGCGACACGGTCGCGGTCCGCGCCGGTGGCGAGGAGGTCGTGACGGTCGCGATGCACGCGATCGCCAACTGCGACGTCGTGGTCGAGGCCGTGCTCACGAGTGCCGACGGCGTCCCGCTGGCCGAGCCCGTGACGTTCGACGTGCGCGCGACCCCGACGATCGAGTCGGTCGGTACCGCCGTCGTCGGCGTCCTGCTCGCCGTCGGTCTCGTGCTGGGCGTCGTGCGGACCGTCCGGCGCGGGCAGAGCGCCCGGCGCGGCGCCCGGCGCGTGGACGACGAGGCGGGGACACGACCGCTGCCCGTGCTGGGCGGCACACCGGAGGGCGACAGCAGGTGAGCGGCACGACACCACCCCCGGGGGACCCGCAGGACGTCCCGGGCGGGCCGGGCGGCGGCGCCCCGACGGGCGCCGCAGGGGACCCGCCCGCGAGCGCCACGTCCGACAGCGGGGTGCGGCGCGGCGCCGCGCTCATGGCGGGCGGGACTGCCGTGTCCCGGCTGCTGGGCTTCCTGCGGGCGATGGTCGTCATCGCCGCGGTCTCGGCGACCGGTCAGGTCGCCGATGCGTTCTCCGTCGCCAACAAGCTGCCGAACGTGCTCTACATGCTGCTCGCGGGCGGCGTCCTCAACGCGGTCCTCGTGCCGCAGGTCGTCCGCGCGTACAAGCGCGACGCCGGCCAGGAGTACGTCGACCGGCTCCTCAGCTTCGGGTTCACGGTCCTCGCCGGCGCCACCGTCGCGCTCACGCTCGCCGCACCGCTGCTCGTGCGGCTCTACGCCGACGCGTGCAGCCCTGCGCAGACCTCGCTGGCCACGAGCTTCGCGTACTGGTGCGTGCCGCAGCTGTTCTTCTACGGCGCCTACGCCCTGCTCGGCCAGGTGCTCAACGCCCGCGGGTCGTTCGGGCCGTACATGTGGGCGCCTGTCGTCAACAACCTCGTGTCGATGGCCGGGTTCGGCGTGTTCATCGCGCTCGTCGGCCAGGTGCGGTCCGCCGAGGAGCTCACGGCGGGTCAGGTCGCGCTCTTCGGCGGGTCGTCGACGCTCGGCGTCGTCGCGCAGGCCCTCGTGCTGGTGCCGTTCCTGCGGCGCGCGGGCGTGCGGTACCGCTGGCGGTGGGGGCTGCGCGGCTCCGGGCTGGGGCGGGCCGGGACCGTCGCGACGTGGACGTTCCTCGGCCTGGCGATCGGGCAGCTCGGGTACGTCGTCGTCTCCCGCGTGGCGTCCGCTGCGCCCGGCGAGACCTGCGACCCGTCCACCGCGATCGCGGGCAACGCGGCGTACGACTACGCGTTCATGCTGTTCATGCTGCCGCACTCGCTCGTCACGGTGTCGCTGGCGACGGCGCTGTTCACGCGCCTGTCGGCGCAGGCGCACGATGCCGACGTCGACGGGGTCCGCGCCGGCCTGTCGTCGGGGATGCGGGTCGTCGGGCTGTTCACGCTGCTCGCGGGCGCCGGGCTCGTGGTGCTCGCCGAGCCCGTCGTCCGGCTCATCATGCCGAGCGAGTCGCAGGACGGCGCCGTCCAGGCGGTGGCCGGTGTCCTCGTCGCCATGGCCGTGGGTCTGCCCGCCTTCGGCGCGTGGTCGATGTGCCAGCGGGTCTACTACGCCTACGAGGACGCCAAGGGCATGGTGCCCGTGCAGGTCGTCATGGCCGTCGTCGTCGCCGGGGGCGCGCTGCTGAGCCGGGCCCTGCTGCCCAACAGCTCGTGGGTCGCGGGCGCGGGTGCGGCCATGAGCGTGTCCTACCTGGTCGGTACGGTCCTGGCGATGCGCGCGCTGCGAGGCCGGCTCGCGGGGCGCATCGACGGCGGGCAGATCGTGCGCACGCACGTCCGCGCCGGGCTCGGTGCGCTCGCCGCCGCCGGCGCCGGCTGGGGCGTCCTCCAGGTGCTGCAGGGCTCCGGCCCGGGCGGGTTCGTGGGAGCCGTGCTGCAGTGCGTGGTCGTCGCGGGCGTGATGGGGTTGGTGTACCTCGGGGCGCTGCGCCTGCTGCGCGTCAGGGAGCTCGACCTGCTCCTCGCACCGGTGACGAGCCGGCTACGGCGGCGCCTCGGACGCCGGTCCGTCTAGCATGCACAGGTGGCCTGCGACCGCAGGTCACTCGGCCGGGGGTGGGTACGGAGGTGGCGCGGTGACGGAAGAGGTCGGCCGGGGCACGGTGCTCGCCGGGCGCTACCGGGTGGACGAGCCGCTGCCGTCGGACCTCGCGGGAGTGTCCGTGTGGCGCGCCACCGACCAGATCCTCGACCGTCCCGTGCGTGTCCGGGTGCTGGAGTCCGGGGCCGTCGCGCCGGCGCTCGACGCCGCACGTCGCGCCGCCCTCGTCACCGACGCCCGCCTCGTGCGCGTGCTCGACGTCGGCATGCACGAGGGCGTCGGCTACGTCGTCTCCGAGCAGATCACCGGCGCATCCCTCACCCAGCTCGTCGAGCGGGGGCCGCTGACGCCCGACCAGGCCCGCGCGGTCGTCGGCGAGGCCGCGGCCGCGCTCGAGGTCGCGCGACGCCGCGGCGTGCACCACCTCGCGCTGCGCCCGTCGGTCGTGCACGTGTCGGCCGACGGCCGGGTGCTCGTCTCGGGCCTCGCGATCGACGCCGCACTCCTCGGCGCGCCCCCGGGGGACGCGCGCACGACGAGCCGCACCGATGCCGTCGACCTCGTCCGGCTCCTCTACACGGGCCTCACGGGCCGCTGGCCCGCGGGGCGTGACGACGCCCTCGCGCCCACCGTGCAGCCTGCACCCGTCCTGGACGGCCTGCCCGTGCCGCCCGCGGAGCTGGCGCCCGGCGTCCCGAACGACCTCGACACGCTGTGCGTCGTGACCCTCGGCCCGAACCAGGACGGCCCGTTCTCCCCCGGCGACGTCGTGCACGAGCTCGAGCCCTGGGGTGAGATCCGCATCGGGCGCCCGGCCGACGACGACCGTGCGGCAGGTGAGGGTGCCGTGGCCGCTGCCGCCGCGCCGGCCGTCGAGCCCGAGCGTCCCGCCCCGCCGGTCCGCGTCGCGCGCCAGTCCGTGCGGTCCGCGTTCGACGAGCTGCCCGCCGGTGCTCCGCTTCCCGGCACTCCGCCGCCGGCCGCCCCGGCGCGCGGCGGCATCCCCTCGGGGCGGGTCGAGCGCACCGGTGTGCTGCCCGCCGGCGCCGCGTACGGTGCCGGGGCGGTCCCGCCGCCCGGCCCCCCGCCGAGCCACGCCCCCGAGCCCGATTTCTGGGACGAGGGTCCCGGTTTCGCGGACGACCCGTTCGCGTTCGTGGAGGACGACGAGCCGCGCCGCCGGTTCGACCCGACGGCGCTCGTGCTCGTCGTCGTCGGACTGGCCGTGCTGATCGGGCTGGTGTTCGCCGCACGCTCGCTCTTCACGTCGCCGGTCGGCGACCGTGACCCCGTCGCGGACGACACCCCGAGCCAGCAGGAGCCCGCGACGCCGTCGGAGGGCGGCGCCACGGAGCCCACGCCGCAGGAGACCGTCGACGAGGCGCCCGACCCGGGCGTGCCGCCGGCGATCGAGTCCGTCCGGACGTTCGACCCGACGGACCCCGCGGGCGAGCGGGTCGCCAACGTCGAGCTCACGCACGACGGCGACCCGTCGACGTTCTGGTTCTCCTACACCTACAACAACCCGGCGTTCGGCGGGCTCAAGGAGGGCATGGGCCTCGAGGTCACGCTCGCCGCCGAGGCCCCGGTGTCCGGCGTGACGCTGAACGTGAACGGCTCGGGCGGCAACGTCGAGGTCCGTGCGACCACCGCGTCGACGCCCACGGAGGGTGCGGCCCTCGGTGGCGGGCCGCTGGGCCCCGAGACCGTCCTCGACTTCGAGGAGCCGGTGACGACGTCGACCCTCGTCCTGTACTTCACCGAGCTGCCCACCAACGCGGCCGGGCAGTACCGGATCGAGGTCACGGAGATCACCGTCCGGTAGGACGCGCCCGGGCACGTCCGGACACGTCCGCGTGCGGGGTGGACGCCGTCCGCCGCCGGGAACAGATGCGCCCTACGATCGGTTGGACGATCCAGCATCCCGGGCCGCGGCGCGGCCCCGTCGCCACCACGACGCCCGAACGAGCCAGCGAGGCACCAGTGACCGATTCCGCCGTCCAGCCCACCCCCTCCGACGTGCGCGACCTCGTCATCGTCGGCTCCGGACCGGCCGGGTACACCGCCGCCGTCTACGCGGCTCGCGCGGGTCTGGCACCCGTCGTCGTGGCCGGGTCCGTCACTGCGGGCGGTGCGCTGATGAACACCACCGAGGTGGAGAACTTCCCCGGCTTCCCCGACGGGATCCAGGGGCCCGAGCTCATGGACGCGATGCAGAAGCAGGCCGAGAAGTTCGGCGCGCAGGTGCTGTGGGACGACGCGACGTCGCTCGACCTCACCGGCGACGTGAAGGTCGTGACCACCGGTGGTGGGGACGTCTTCCGCGCACGCGCCGTGATCCTCGCGACCGGGTCCGCCTACCGTGAGCTGGGGCTGGCGGACGAGAAGCGGTTGTCCGGCCGTGGCGTCTCCTGGTGCGCGACGTGCGACGGGTTCTTCTTCCGTGACCAGGACATCCTCGTCGTGGGTGGCGGTGACTCCGCCGTCGAGGAGGCCACGTTCCTCACCCGTTTCGGGCGCTCTGTGACGATGGTGCACCGCCGCGACCAGCTCCGCGCGTCGAAGATCATGGCGGACCGCGCGTTCGCCGACCCGAAGATCTCGTTCGCGTGGAACTCCCAGGTCGTGGCGATCCACGGCGAGGACAAGGTCACGGGCGTCACGCTGCAGGACACGGTCACCGGGGAGACGCGCGAGGTCGCAGCCGGTGGGCTGTTCGTCGCGATCGGGCACGTGCCGCGCACGGACCTGCTCCTCGGTCAGGTCGACCTCGACGAGAGCGGCTACGTGCAGGTCGAGGGTCGCTCGACCCGGACCAACCTCACCGGCGTCTTCGCGTGCGGGGACGTGGTCGACCACACCTACCGTCAGGCGATCACCGCTGCGGGATCCGGGTGTGCCGCCGCGCTCGACGCACAGCACTACCTGGCAGGGCTGACCGACGTCGTCGACCCGGTGACGCCGGGGTCGGCGCTCGTCCTCGAGGAGAACGTGGAGGCACGATGAGCACCACCGACGTCACCGACCAGACCTTCGAGGCGGAGGTGCTCCGCAGCGAGCTGCCCGTCGTCGTCGACTTCTGGGCGACGTGGTGCGGGCCGTGCCGGCTGGTCGGTCCGGTCATCGAGGAGCTGTCCGAGGAGTACGCCGGGCGTGTGAAGTTCGTCAAGGTCGACACCGAGGCGAACCCCGGGCTGTACGAGGACTTCAAGATCCAGTCGATCCCCTACCTCGCGTTCTTCACGGGTGGCGAGATGGAGAACAGCCTCGTGGGCGCCCGGCCCAAGGCCGTGCTCAAGGAGGCCGTTGAGGAGCTGCTGGCCGCACGGGCCTGAGCGCAGCACACGGTCGCCTTGCGCCGTCGGGAGAGCCTGGTGCTCGACGACCGGCGCGCGTGTCTGCTTTGTCCGGAACGGTCGTTTCTCTGAGCGGTCTCGCTAGAAACGCTAGTCAGCGGGTGGCGCCGCAGGAAGCCCCGAGCACGGCTCTCGGGGCTTCCTGACGAACTGGTGAGTCATGCTCACTTCACGGTGCCGACGGCCACCGGGGTCGGGTCAGCCCTTGAGCACCCCGGGGTCCTCCGGTGCGAGCGTCGCCAGGATCCGGTTGAGGTCCTGCACGGACGCGAACTCGACGGTGAGCCTGCCACGCGTCTTGCCGAGGTCGACCTTGACGCGGGTCTCGAACTTGTCCGACAACCGCGACGCCAGGTCGTCCAGTGCCTCGTTGCGGATCCCCGCGCGTGTTCGTGGCTTACGGGCGGGTGACTTCTCGTCGCCGCCGAGCGAGACGATCTCCTCCACGGCGCGCACCGACAGACCTTCGGAGACGATGCGCTGGGCGAGACGCTCGATGGCCGCACCGTCGCCCAGACCGAGGAGGGCACGGGCGTGCCCTGCCGACAGGACGCCCGCGGCGACGCGGCGCTGCACGAGGGGCGGCAGGCGCAGCAGTCGGAGGGTGTTCGAGATCTGCGGCCGGGAGCGGTGGATGCGGGTCGCGAGCTCGTCGTGCGTGCAGCCGAAGTCGTCCAGGAGCTGCTGGTACGCGGCTGCCTCCTCGAGGGGGTTCAGCTGCGAGCGGTGGAGGTTCTCCAGCAGCGCATCGCGCAGGAGGTCCGACTCCTCCGTCTCACGGATGATCGCGGGGATCGTCGAGAGACCTGCCTCCTGCGTGGCCCGCCAGCGCCGCTCCCCCATGATGAGCTCGTAGCCGTCCGCGGCCTCGCGGACCACCACCGGCTGCAGGACGCCGATCTCCCGGATCGACCCGACGAGCTCTGCCAGGGCGTCCTCGTCGAAAACGGTCCGGGGCTGTCGGGGGTTCGGCCGGATCGACCCGACCGGCAGCTCGGCGAAGCGAGCGCCGGGGACAGGCACGAGCCCGTCGATCTCCTTGGCCGCACCCGGTGCGGCCTCGTCCGTGATCGCCGTGCTCTCGCCAGGGGTCGCTGCGGTGACCCGCTCGTCGGCCACTGCGGTGACGGTCGCGGGCGCTTCCACCGCGGCGCTCGTTGACGCCGTCGGGGACGGCTCGGCGGCGGGTGCCGCCGCCGCAGCCTGTGCCGCTGCCTCGTCGGCGGCCGCCTTCACGGCGTCGGGGAAGAACACGTCGACCGGGCGGTCACCGGTGCTGCGGGGGGTGTCGAGCCCGGTCGGGATGAGTGCTCCCAGACCGCGGCCGAGACCACGACGCTTCTCGCTCACTGGTCCTCCTGAACAGGGCCGCTCGGTGTGCCGGCGGGGGTGGGGGTGGTGGGGGGAAGGGCACGCTCCGCGAGCTCGCGAGCAGCCTCGAGGTAGGCGAGGGCCCCGGAGGAGCCGCCGTCGTAGGTCATGACGGTCTGCCCGTAGCTGGGCGCCTCGGAGATCCGGACGGACCGCGGCACGGTGGTGCGCAGGGTGCGCTCGGGGAAGTGCGTCCGGACCTCCTCGGCCACCTGCTGCGCCAGGTTGGTCCGCGCGTCGTACATCGTGAGCAGGATCGTCGATACGGTCAGCTCGGGGTTGAGGTGCGCCTGGATGAGCTCGATCGTCTTGAGGAGCTGGGACAGCCCTTCGAGCGCGTAGTACTCGCACTGGATCGGGATGAGGACCTCGCGGGCGACGACGAACGCGTTGACGGTGAGGAGCCCGAGACTCGGCGGGCAGTCGACGAAGACGTAGTCGATCCGGCTGAGTCCCTGCTCCGCCCGCCACTCGAGGTACGAGTCGAGTGCACTGCGAAGTCGAGTCTCGCGCGCCACCATCGAGACGAGCTCGATCTCGGCACCCGAGAGGTCGATCGTCGCCGGCAGGCACCACAGCCCCGGCACATCGGGGCTCTCCTGAACGGCCGCGTGCATGGGCGCACCGTCGACGAGCACCTCGTAGATCGACGGCGTGCCGGCCCTGTGCTCGATGCCGAGGGCGGTCGATGCGTTCCCCTGCGGGTCGTTGTCGAGGACGAGGACCTGGAGTCCTGCCTGCGCGAGTGCTGCCGCCAGGTTCACCGTGGTCGTCGTCTTGCCGACGCCTCCCTTCTGGTTCGCGACCGTGATCACGCGGGTGCGCTCGGGACGCGGGAACTTGCGGCCCCGCAGCTCGATGCGGCGACGTGCGTCGATCTGGAGCTCGGCGAGCAGCGGCGTGTCCGGGGTGGGCTGCGGAAGGCTCTCCACGAGCGCAGCGCGGTGCGCGTCGTCCTGGCCGTCGCCGCGCGTAGGCTCGGCCACGCTCCCCCGCCCCGGGAGATCCGCCACACTGCCCGCCTCGTCGTCCACGACGGCAGGGAGCTCGTCAGCACCGAGCGTCGACCCCACGGCAATCGACGAGGACCCGGCGTCGGTCGCGGCCTGGACGGGCGGTGCGGACACTGCGGCGCCGCCGTTGGACTGCGCGGGCGAAGCTTCCTGGGATCCCTCGCGCGTCTCGGTGATCTGCTGCGGCTCGGAACGCCACGGCGATGCGCCCATCTCGACGACGGACACCGGTTGCGGTCGGCCGGCGCGACGCGGCTTGGTTTCCGCACCGCCCGCTGGCGCGGGCGTCGCGCTGTCGCTCGCGGGCTGCTGGGTCTCCGCCTGCCCTGCGGATGCCCCGGTCGCTGTTCCACGTGAAACAGTGCCGCCATCGGCGTGCTCGTGATCCGTTCCACGTGAAACAGCGCCGCCGGCGCCCCCGGCAGCCGTTTCATCAGGAGCCTCGCTGGACGCCGGGCCCGAGGCGGCCAGGTCGTGCGCTGTCCACCGAGGAGTGCCCGCCGACAGCACTTCCCCTCCACCGGAGGTTCCCACCTCGACCTGCCGGGCGCCGTCCGCGTCGGCGTTCCCCAGTGCGGGCGAACCGTTGCCCACGCTCGCCGGCACCCCGAACTGACTGCTGGACGCGCCCGCAGTTTCAGAGGCTGCCGCACCTGCGTCGTGAACGTCTCGGCGGGGACTACTCGCAGGCCCGAGATCGCTGCCTGGTCGCGTCGCGTCCCCGGCAGTTGAGTCGAGCGTCGGGGCGGCTGCGGAGGTCGATGCGTCTGCAGGGGCGGTCGTCGAGCTCATCGGGGGTGCGGCAGCCGATCCGGTCGACGTGGTGCTACCCGAGATGCCCGGAGGGACGGATGACGATGCGGCTGCCGGAGCGGTCGTCGAGCCAGTGGCTGGAGCAGGCGTCGAACCGGTCGCGGGTCCGAGCGACGATCCTGCAGCTGACGTCGGCGACGGTGCGGTCGCAGGGGTCGACGACATTCCAGGTGCAGGTGCTGCCGTGGGCACGGGCGCGGCGACGTCTGCGGGCGGACGCTCTTCCGTCGGCGCGGCATCCCGCGCCGGCGTCGCGGATGACGGCGTGGCTGTGACCTGGTCGGCGTGGGCCGCTGCCGAGCTCGGCCCACCGTGCATCGACTCCGTGGGCTGCATCGCCGTCGGCGCCTCCACGGCAGCTCCCGGCGCTGGCGCAGGCGCCGAGAACGCTGCTGCGGGATCGCCGAACCTGCCACCCCCGGACGGTGCCGATCCTCCTGAGGTCACGGGGTCTGGAACAGACGTGGCTGCCGCCTGAGCGGCCTCGGCGGCCGCCCGCTCAGCAGCCTCGCGCTCCTCGCGTCGCTTCTTCCTACCGAACACGCGCACCTCTCCCTCGGACGGCCGACACGACTCGCGTCGGCTCGATCCCGGCGATCGTCGTCGCCTCGTGGACCCGACCGTCGATCAGACCGACCGACCGCATGACCTTCGCTGCCGCGGCGAGCTCCTCGGCCGCCTTGGCGCCCTTCATCGCAACAATGCTTCCGCCCTCACGCACGAGCGGCGCCGTCCAGCGGTACAGCTTGTCGAGCGACGCGACCGCTCGCGCGGTCACTGCATCGGCCTCGACAGCACCGTCGAGCTCCTGCGCGCGGGCGCGCCTGACCTCGACATTCGTGAGTCGGGTCCGCTCGACGACGTCCTCGAGCCACGCGACGCGCCGCTCCATCGGCTCGACGAGGATCACCTGCGCCGCCGGGCGCATCGCCGCCACGACAACACCGGGCAACCCGGCTCCTGAGCCGACGTCCACGATGACCCCGTGATCAGGCAGAAACGGCACGACAGCAGCGGAGTTCAGCATGTGTCGCTCCCACAGGCGTGCCACCTCCCGCGGACCGATCAATCCACGGAGCTCCCCCTCCTCGACCAAGTAGGCGTGGAACGTCTCGACCGCCGACCACGCGTCACCGAAGAAGTCGGGAAGCCGGGAGTCGCCGTCCCACGGGTCGACGAGCGAGTCGTTGCCGTCCTCGACGCGCGACTCTTCTGACACTCGGGGCTCCTGTTCCACGTGAGACACGGCGGGGATCGTCCGACGGACGCGCGCGGTCGATCCATCTCGCGCTGCGCGCCATACGCTACCGCCCCCTTCAGTCTGCCGACCGAGCCCACCCCGCACTGCCGAGAACGTCTCTCCCCTGAGCACCGGCGGCGCAGGCACGAGCACCGCAGGCATGGCCCGAGCCGCCGGACGGGTGCAACTCCTACTCCCGGCACGGGTCCAGAGCCTCGACGTGCCGGGCATGTACAGCACCGCACGTGTACCCCCGAGGCGGCGGACGGATGCAGCTCCTACTCTCGACACGGGTCCAGAGCCTGGACGTACGGGGCAGGCACGAGCACCGCATGCATGTCCGGAGACAACCGGCCTCGGGCTCTCTCAGGGCCCACACGGCAGAGCAACCCGCCCGCCGGCATCGCCGAACCTCGTCGGCACGCCACGTCGGCGTCGGTCCGGATTCCCGAACACGCTGTGCGGCCCCTCCCAGGCGGCCGCATCCGGATCGCCGCGCGTCGTCGCTCACAGCGCGTCGGCGGGTGCGATCACCGGGCACATCTCTGTTGCCCGCGCTCCGGTTCCACGTGAAACACACGGCACCCTTGAGCGCCTCAGGCGCCGGACCCGAGTCTCCAAGCGCCGCGCCAGCAGGGTGGTGCTCAGTGCTGCCCGTCAGACCCCGCGCGCCGGGTCAAGTACGACGGGACGCTCGGGGCGTCCACCGCCGTCGGCTGACCGCCTCGACCAGGGTCATCCCCGCCGGAGCGCTGCCCTACCCCCGGCTTGCCGCGAGGCCGCCGGGGTTCGGAGTGATCCCGAAGAGTGACCTGCACGCTTCCGAGTTTCACGTGAAACAGAGGGAGGCATGAACATTTCCGCACCCACCAACATCGCCGTGCCGCGCCCCCGTCCGTCGCGAGCCCACCGCTCCGGCAGGAGCGGCGCCAGCTTCTACCGCACGCGGTGACAGCGCGGCGCAGGACATGACCGCCGTCGGTCGCACCGTCTCCTGGTGCCCCACGTCTGCTGCGTCTCGTCGCTCATGGCGGCCAGCGCGCACCGCCCGCAGCGTCACCGACACGGCCGTACAACCCGATGGCTCTGTTCCACACCCCGCCGGGCCGGTTCCGCACGCCCCCGATCGCCAGCACCACACCACGGTGCGCCACGCCGCACACCCCGGCCCCCCACGCCCGCACACACCCCGGGCCGCGACACCCCCACACACCCCGGTCCCCTACGCCCGCACACACCCCGGTCCCCTACACCCCCACACACCCCGGTCCCCTACGCCCCCACACACCCCGGTCCGCGACACCCCCACACACCCCGGTGCCCTACGCCCCCACACACCCCGGTGATCTACGCCCGTGCGACCCCGATCGCCCGGTACGTCACACCCCATGGTTCAGTCCCGGCATCAGCGGGTGCCGACGTCACAGGAGGCATGACCAGCAGGCCGGATCGTCACGTTCAACGCATCGGTGCTCTGTGACGACAGTTGGAAGGTTGATTCCGTCCCATGGCCGCCGAGACTCCGTCCACGGCGGGACGCCGACGGCAGGGAAGCTCCAGCAGCCGGAATCGCGACCAGGCGCATGGATGCCATGGATGCCCACGCGACGACCGTGCCCCAGCCCCTGTGATCGAGCGGACCGGCGACCGAGGGCAGGCCTCCCCGGAGTCTCGGGCGGCGGGCCCTGGCGACTGAGCGGGGAGGTTTCTCCCCGCGTCCCTCATCGAGTTCCCGGGGTACGGTCCTCCCCATCACAACACGGGCCCGGCGGGAGAACCAGCGATACATGCGGGCGCGAGGGCATGCCAGGGCCCCTCCATGTGTGGCTGAGTGCTCAGACGTGCGAGTACCTCCGAACACACCGCCCGGCCTTCCCCGCGACAAAGGACGGCCGCCGAGTCGGACCGTCCTGGGCTGTGGGACGCGGACGTGAGTGTGCCGGGGCCGCGCCTCAGTACCTTGGTGCAGTGCGACGCAGTGGTGCTGCCGAAGGGAACGGCGGCAGCGGTGCGGTCCACGCGCGGATACGTACGCGTCCGTAGGCGTCGGCATGTCCTTCGTGCGGAGCGGGGGACACCGCGGCGGGGCTCGTGGTCGGGCCGAGTTCACGGCAGGTGACCCACGAGACCGCGACTGACGCACCGCGCGCCGCGACCTGAGCGGAAACGCGGATCGAGTGCACGGGAACTGTGGTGGACGTAGGACTACCAGGACGTCCCGCTCGTTGGCCAGACGCCGGTCGAGACGTCGCGCCTCCCAGGTGCGTGCAGATCAGACACGCAGACAGCCCCGCGCCACTGCCCATCGTGCCGGACTGGGCGACCGGGCAGAACGTGCCCGGCGGGAGATGCTCGAGCGGCTCGAGCATCATGCGTCCTCGAGCCGGCCCACGCAGCGGACCTGCATGAGCCGGCTTGCGCAGCGGACCTGCATGAGCCGGCTTGCGCAGCGCACCTACGTCCATCCAGTACGCCAAGGGACAGGCCCGATCCGCCACGCCCCGGGGCACATCCCGAGCCGCCCCGCGGCCACACTCCCTGCCGCGCCGCAGCACATACCCGAGCCTGTGCGCCTCGGCGGTTCGAGCTGTCAGCGACGGGATGGCTTCTGTCGTCGGGGGGTCCGCCCTGGGGGCGTCGTCGATAACGGCCGACCTCGCAAGGACCACGGCGCGACCACACCATGCCGCGACGACACCACGGCACGACCACACCATGCCGCGACGACACCACCGCACGACCACCCCACCGCGGGACGGGGCGATGGCGCGAGGTCTGCCCCACACGCCCCGGCGCTGCGGTCCATCGCGCACTCGCACTCCCGCGCAGCGCCGGAGGTGAATTGCGCGACGCAGTACCGCATTGCACTCGGCCGCGCGCCAGACGAGACGGCGCACGGGTGCCACGTGACGATCCCGCGAATCACGAGATCATCTCCAGCCCGGACCGCGCGACGGTCGCGACGAAGGCGAGCATCCCTCCCGTTCTCGCCACGCGGCTGACCACACCACTCGGATTGGACGCGCGCCGACGAGTGTCGCGCCGACGCCTCGCCGGCGGAATGCTTCTCGAGCCCGGCGCTGCCGGTCTTGACGACCATCCCCGCCGCCGTCCTTCGGCAGCGTCGACAGGGCCCGTCGTCCTGAGCACCGTCGCACCGCGGGCGGGACGCCTCGTCAGTGCGATCGCTCCTTGCGACACCGGCGCCCGGGCGCCTGCTTCTGCTGGAGGCCAAGCCCGCAACAGGCCCGCGCTCCCCCGCAGCCACACTCCGCGCCATGCGGCTGAATGTCTCGTGCGCCCGTCCACGCCGCCCCACGGCTTCAGCGACACACATCGACACGTGCACGCGCGTCGACGCGCGAGAAGCCTCTCGATCCCCGAAGCCGCATGAGGGTGGGTGCCGGCGATCAGGCGGACTCCGTTTCACGTGGAACATCGATGGCGCCTCGCTCCTACGTGGCCGTGCCCGACGGTGAAGAGATCCGAGCGTGCTCATCTCCTCGCAGTACGTCGCGCTGAGCAATTCACGTGGAGACGGCCGTCTGGCCCGCTCGCGAGGCGAGCACCCAACGCGATGCCGTCGGCGACGAGCCACGGCCAACGCTCTGCCGACCCGCGGGCATGATCGCGCGGACAGACTCGCGCCGAGGGGTCAAGTGCCGCGGGCGGCCTACGCCGCAGCGCGTGGTCCTCGAGACGCAGCAAGCCTTTGCGGCTCTCATCCCCTTCCCACACCGCGGTCGGGCGTGCATACCTGCCCTCATCCAAAGCTGACGCCCGTCGGAGACCCACCTGGGCGATGCTCTGAAGCGTCCCGCCCATCGAGTCGCAAAAAGCGCGACCTGTACGACCGTCATCTGCAGGAACCACGCCGCGAGGTCCAGCGAGCGGCAGTGAGGCAACGCAGACACCGCGCCGGGAGCCGCGCATCAGGAACACGAGGAAGGTCGAGTTGGTGGTGCGACGCTCCGTCTACCGTAGGGCAGAGCCCAGCCGAGCTGGCCGCACGTCCGTCGTCATGACCGCTCTGCATGAGCGCGCGCAGCGCGCACCCCACAACACGCAGGACCCCACGCCGTCCAGGCGTGACCTGCGTGCGGTCGTCGACACGGCCCTGAACCACGGCACCGAACCGACAGCTTCTCGCACGCCGCGCGGGCCGTACGAGACCGCCACGCTGCTCGCCACGTCGTACCCGACCCCCACGCCTCAGCGCTCACGACCGAGCGTTCGAAACGCCACGCGCGACCCGCGCGCCGGGCATACGCCCGTGAGGCGGCGCGCGGCACCGCGCTGAAGAGCGACGCCCTGGCCGCACTGCGCCGCGCGCGGCCCGCAGCACGCGAGTGCCCGAGGGTGCTGCAGAGCGCCGAGCGGGATGTACGCGGCCCCAGAACCCCACGACCGGCGTAGCGCATCAGTCCATCCCAAGGTGATGCAGGGCGCCGCAGCCGACGGCGTCGTGCTGTACTCGTGGGGGCGCGCACGAGCCGCGAGTTGACCCCGTGTATCGAGCGCCCTCCGTCCACGCCGCGTGCGACATCCGACCGGCCGGCACGGGCGCTGGCGGACCACCGCGCCCACGGGGGCAAGTGGCTCTCGAGGACGGTGGGTCCCGCAGAATCGGGCGAACGCCCCGGCCTCCCCGCTCGCGTTTCACGTGGAACATCGTCGGACGCCGGGAACTGTCGTTGGCCTACGCCACAGGCCCGCCCCGTGGAGCAGCCGACCAGGTCACCAACCCGTGCGCCTGGGCCTGTCAGCTGGCTTGATGTCCGACCTCCACTGGGCGCCTGGCAGGGTCGAGACGTTCCACGCTCGATGGCGACAACGGCGACGGGTCGACGCGACTCGGGGCGCGCGCGTCGCCGAGGTCGACTACGACCGTCCCGCTCGTCGCCGCGGACCCCAACTCCCCCGGCTCGCACGAGTCATCCGCACCTCGTCACCGAGCATGTCTCCCCGAGTACGTGCCTTGGTGTTCGCTGGCGCACACCCCACTCGCCCAGGCCGCCGACTGGGCCGCCGCCACGCGGCGCGCCCAGGGTGCCGGGCTTCGGACCAGGAAGGCCACGACGGCGGACCCCCGACAGCCGCCACCCCGTTCGACGGTCGACCCGCGGAGCGACGAGAACACCACGACGATCCTCTTGAGCACCGCGTCGGCGTCTGCGCACCGAGCCACACGTCCAACGGGTCAGGCATCTCCTCACGCCGTGGTTGTCGCACTTCTCGGCATCTCCGCGCGGTCTCGTCGTCCCAGACTCACCCGACCCGGACCTGACGCAACGCGCACCGGGAGGACGGCGCGAGGCGGCAAGCACCCACACCTCCCACCCTGGAAAGGTCCGCCCGATGCCACCCGTCCCCGCTGACGGGCAGTCCGGGGCAGGCGCCGTGGACGACGAAACATCGCCCTTGCGGCTCTCGTTCCACGTGAAACACAACGCTGCTGGCCATCCAGGTCGTCACCTCAGGCCGGGGGCGCCCGATCGTACGGCCCTAGTACGAGACGCACGGGCCCAGCACACCGCACCGCACCGCACCGCCGGAATGTGCCTTCACCCGCGCCAGGGAAGCCGCCTCGGAGACGACGTGCGAGGGCGTCTCGACCGAGCTCCAGGTCAGCCACACACCGTGAGGGGACGACCATCCCGAGCCCGCCAGAAGACAGCGACGGGCGAGTGGCTGCTGCCACCCGCCCGTCCGCGTCGGATCTTCGTGAACCCGCAGGCTCACCCCTCGTGAGTCACGCCGGGTGGATGACCACACGCCGCTCGGGCTCGACACCCTCGGAGTCGCTCACGAGGCCGGCGTCTGCGACTGCATCGTGCACGACCTTGCGCTCGAACGGGTTCATCGGCTTCAGCGTGACCGCAGCACCCTCGGCCTTGACCCGCTCGATGGCCTCGCGGGCGATCCCGATGAGCTCCTTGCGGCGCGCCGCTCGGAAGCCGGCGACATCGAGCATGAGGCGGCTGCGCTCGCCGGTCTTCGTCTGCACCGCGAGCCGGGTCAGCTCCTGCAGTGCGTCCAGGACCTGCCCGTCGGGGCCGACCAGGCGACGCAGGGACGTGTCGTCCTCGTCCTCGGCGAGGATCTCCACCGCCGCACGGCCGTGGTCGACGTCGATGTCGATGTCGCCGTCGAGGTCGGCGATGTCGAGGAACTCCTCGAGGTAGTCGGCCGCGATCTCGCCCTCCTCCTCGAGTCGCGTCACGAGGTCACCGTCTGCAGCGGTGCCCGGCTCGGAAGTAGCCATCTCTTCTCCGTTCAGCGAGATCGCGTCCGCACAACGTGTCACGGCGTGCGCGAAGCGGGTGGTCAGGGGGCTGCAGGGCCGTCCGTCGGCGTCGACGACGTGTCCTTGCGCTTCTTCTTCTTGGCGGGCGCGGGCGATGTGGCGTCGGACGCCGGCGCACTGTCGGCGGACACGTCCGCCTCCGGCGCGTCGGTCACCGCGTCATCGGCGTCGGTCGCCGCTCCCCCGGCCGGCACCGTGCCTGCACCGACCGCCGGCCGACCCTTCGCGCGGTCCTTGCGCTTCGGCTGCTGCCGCTGCCCACGAGGCTTCTCCTCGATCACCGCAGCCGGCGCAGCGTCCTCGACGACCTGGCCGCGCCGCGCTGCCTTGCGTGCCTGACGCTCCTTCAGAGCCTTCTCGGCCTCCGATCCGGGCGCCGGCATCCGTCGGATCGTGTAGAACTGCTGGCCCATCGACCACAGGTTGGTCGTGGTCCAGTACAGGAGCACACCGATCGGGAAGTTGACGCCGGAGAAGGCGAAGATCAGCGGCAGCATGTAGAGCAGGATCTTCTGCTGCTGCGCCATGGGGCCTTCGAGCGCCGCGGGCGGCATGTTCTTCATCGTGAGCTGGCGCTGCGTGGTGAACGTCGTGACCGACATCGCGATGATCAGGATGACCGTGACGATCTGGATGTGGACGTTGCCGTCAGCCTTGAGGAACGTGCCCGACAGCGGGGCCCCCCAGATGGTCGCGGCCTCCGCCTGGGCGGCGAGCTCACGCGTCATCGGACCGATCGCATCAGCGCGCTCGTAGGTGCCGGCCGCGAGGCGCGGCAGCTCGAACAGGACCCGGAACAGCGCGAAGAAGATGGGGGACTGCAGCAGGATCGGCAGGCAGGACGCGAAGGGATTGGTCCCGTGCTTGCGGTAGAGCTCCATCATCTCGCGGCTCATGGCCTCACGGGACGCGGGGTCGCTCTTGCCCTTGTACTTCTTTTGCAGCGCCTGCATCTCGGGCTGCACGAGCTGCATGCCGCGCGACGCCTTGATCTGCTTGAAGAACAGCGGGATCAGCAGGATGCGCATGACGATGACAAGGCCGACGATCGACAGGCCCCAGGCGGCGCCACTGGTCGCGTCGAGCCCCGCCCACGTCAGCAGCTCGTGGAACCTGACCATGATCCAGGCGACCACGACCATCAGCGGGAACAGCAGGCCGTCCATCCAGTCCATGAAGCAGTGCTCCTCGCGAGCGTCAGTGCGCGGCCGCGGCCGCGTCGTGAGAGTGGTGCGCGTGGCGTGACGGTGGAACGTCGTCCACGCCACCGGGGTTCCAGGGGTGGCAGCGCGCGACCCGCCGGACGGCGAGCCACCCGCCACGCGCCGCCCCGTGGCGTCGCACCGCGGTGACGGCGTACTGCGAGCACGACGGGTAGAAGCGGCACGTCGGGGGCGTCAGCGGCGAGATCACACGCCGGTACACCCACAGGAGCGCGAGCAGGACACCGGCGGGCACTCCACGCACCACACGGAACACTGCTGACCAGGACATCTGCGGCGCCTAACCCTCGTGGCGGCGCTCGAGCCGACGGCCCGCCGTCGCGAACGCGCCGTCGAGGTCACGGCCGAGCTCGACCGAGGACGCGGATGCCGCCGCGGGCTGTGCCCGCACGACGACCAGCGCCCCTTCCGGGAGACCGTCGAGCCGCGCGGCGACGAGCGCCCGGAGACGTCGCTTGACGCGGTTGCGGGTCACGGCGTTCCCGACGCCCCGGGACACGACGAGACCGACCGCCGGCGGGCCGGGGTCGGTCGTGGTCGTGAGGTGCACGACGAGGGTGTCGCGGCCCCCGCGCGCGCCCCGACGCACCGTCTGCTGGAAGTCGGCAGAGCGGCGCATCCGGTGCGCTGCGGGGAGCACCGGGACGTGCGTCAGGCCGAGAGCTCGGCGCGCCCCTTGCGGCGACGCGCCGCGAGGATGGCGCGGCCGGCGCGCGTACGCATGCGCAGGCGGAAGCCGTGGGTCTTGGCCCGGCGCCGGTTGTTCGGCTGGAAGGTGCGCTTGGTCACGACGTTCTCCACACGTTTGTCGATCGATCGCACGCAGTCGCGCGACCAGGTCCTGGGTGCCGGGTTCGACTGCTCCAGGGAACGCACGCGGTGAGGCGTACGACGGCGTCAGGGCGCGCCGGACGGAGCCGTTGAAAGGCTGCACCACGTTACGCTGCTGCCCCGGACAGGGTCAAATGCCGGAAGCCCGGAGCGAGCCGCGGGTCACGTCCTCGCGGGCGCCACCGGTCCCTTACCCTAGGTCATCGCGGCAAGGGTGCAGGGACGTCGGCGTGTCGCCGCTCTCACCCGGCCGCGTGCTGACGGCCTCACCCGTCGACCGGTAGCATCGGTGCGTCGTGCGACCGACGGGCGGGCAGCCGCGGACGTGCGAGCGCGCTGCACGTGGGAGCGCACCCGGCCCCGTCGGGCCGACCGCGCCGGACGTCCGGCCGGAGCACAGCACACCGCCCGTCACGCGCGCGCACAGGTGTGGACA